>NZ_JBTYKD010000104.1:0-201968 GCF_054880495.1 Nostoc sp. | reverse complement strand
CTGACTGACCACATAACGGGTGGATGGGATTGATGATGGTGACACGACTTCCCAAAAGTGACTTGAAGTTATGTGCAGTCTTACTGTACTGTTCCAACCATAGCGGATAGAGCTTGGCAATGCCTAGCCAAATATGCACTGGAGCCAGCACATGAAGCCACTTTCCACGCCAGGAGTTACGGGTTTAGAACTGGGCGTTCTGCTCACGATGCACAACAGTACATCTTCAATAACCTCTGCTCAAGAGCCAACGGAATAGAGAAACGAGTCATTGAACTCGATATTGAAAAGTGCTTCGACAGGATTAACCACTCAGCAATAATGGATGAACTCATCGCCCCAAAAGGCTTAAAACTCGGTATCTTCCGATGTCTCAAGGCTGGAGTTAACCCACAATTCCCTGAACAGGGAACCCCACAAGGGGGAGTAGTTAGTCCATTGCTAGCCAATATTGCACTCAATGGGATTGAGAGTATCCACCATATTAAGGATAAACACAGTAATCACTACGAACCATCAATCCGCTACGCGGATGACATGGTTATTATACTTCGTCCCCAAGATGATGCAGAAGAGATACTTGAGAGAATCGCCGAATTCCTCCGTAAACGCGGAATGAATGTAAGCCAAAAGAAGACCAAAGTAACCGCCGCGACAGATGGGTTTGATTTCCTCGGCTGGCACTTCAAAGTCCAGAAAAACGGAAAGTTCAAAAGTACTCCCTCAGTGGATAACTTTAAAGCATTCCGTAAGAAAGTAAAACACATCGTCAACAACTCGAATTATGGTGCTACTACAAAGGCTGAGAAATTAGCCCCGGTAGTTAGAGGATGGAGGAATTACCACCGCTACTGCAAGATGGATGGGTCAAGAAACTCGTTATACCACATCGAAACAAGAGCATATAGGGTATTCAACAAAGAAACCAAGCAAAACCGCTACTCTAGCAAGAAATTACTAGACAAGGCATTCCCAGCAGTTCCTTACTCCGAAAATAAACACGTCATGGTTCAAGGAGTAAAATCCCCCTATGACGGAAATATAGCCTACTGGAGTGAACGTAAAAGTAAGCTCTACGACGGCGAAACCTCTAAAGCCCTTAAGAAGCAAAACCATAAATGTGCTTCCTGCGGTCTGAAATTTATCGATGAAGAAAAGGTACATTTGCACCACATCGACGGAAATCACGCCAACTGGAAAAAGAATAATCTAGAAGCAATTCATGAGAGTTGCCACGATTACAAACACATGAGCAAAAGCGCAAGCTAAGAACATCGGAAGCTGGGTGCGGTGAAAGTCGCACGCCCAGATTTAACTGAGAGGTGCGGGAGATAATACTCCCCATCGACTCAACCCACGGTATATTATGGGTAAAGAATTGGGAGGGTATTACATCGATTTTGTCAACCTCACGTTAACTAATCTTTTTGGTTTTCTGAGGCGCTGTTTTTTTGATTTGCGGTGTGACTTCCACTTACGAATGCTCATAGCGATAGAGCCAAAATCCCGACTGGCAAAGGCTGTTGTTTTATTCGCACTGTGCCAAATTGTATCTGCCTCAGTTGGCTCAAGTGGAGGTGTACAGCGATCGCAATATTGGTCAAATAGTTGGCGTGGTTCGGGATGATAAACGATTGGGTGTCTGGTAAGTAAATTAGATGTACCTAGTAGATTACGAGCTAATTTGTAGCCAGAATTGTTTCTGTTTCCCTCAGATTCACCATAAGTTAGTAAAGTGCGATCGCTCAAAGTTAAACAGATAGATAAAGGAACAGACACTCCGCTAGCGCGTAGTTGTTTAAGAGATGAGCGATTATAAGAGGTTGTAGCCTGTGTTACTGTCCCTCGTCGG
The DNA here is from genome assembly GCF_054880495.1 of Nostoc sp. Classification (NCBI taxonomy): domain Bacteria; kingdom Bacillati; phylum Cyanobacteriota; class Cyanophyceae; order Nostocales; family Nostocaceae; genus Nostoc; species Nostoc sp. The sequence goes on along the minus strand of NZ_JBTYKD010000104.1, from coordinate 200,116 downwards.
CAATGCAAGGTTGAGCGAGGGACAGTCACAGAAGGTTGCAGTAACGCTGTTTGTGGGTCGATAACTTCTCCATTTTTCGCTCTTGTGAGAAGTTGTACCCACTTGCGCCAACGTTGCTCAGAAAGTTCGTAGGGAAATAAGGCTGTAGAATCAAATGCGGTTTCTAGTTCTTCCACATTGTACTGACAGTTTGACCAATGCTCTAGGGTAATGGGGATGGTTGCACTCAATATTCCATCCACCACTCGTCTGCGAAGCATACCTGGCAGTCTCATGGAACGAGCTAAGTTGCAAATGGCTGGATCTGCGTTTTGGATAATCGTCAGTTGGCGATTGAGGTACAGCCATTCAGCAGGATTCAAGGAATGGCTGCATTTAAAGTAAACGTGCAGGGATTTTCCACCTGTATAAACTACGGCGGCGGGTTCCAAGTTGATTTCGTCCTTTAGCCAGTCTACAGCTTGTCGCTGCTGACTCAATGCCAAATCATCAATTTCGTAGAATAAACATTGGCATTGACTAACGTGCTGATTGCTGATTCCCTTGTCTGGTTGGTTGGGGTAAAAGCTGACTGTAGCACCAAGAGATGACATTTTAAATGCCAATGCCCAACCATCAGCATAGCGTTTAGGTGTCAGCCGCCAGCAGGTGTTGCCCTGTTTGTCTCGACCTCCTTTCGTGCAGCAGTAGAGTTGAAATCCTTGCTGGGTGATTTTACCGCAGAGAATGTAGTGGGAGTAGACAAATTGACCATTGCGGCAGTAATTATTCCAGTTTTTAGGTATCATTTCTATGGGCAAGTCCCAAGAAATCCTGAGCCAAATTTTGGTTCCGGTGGTAAAGCCTATTTGTCTAAGAAATTTAATGGTTGTTTGTCTGGGATTGAAGATCATGGCAGTTACGCCTAGAGAATTTATCTCTCTCTAAGTGGCGTTAGCTGCGCTAGAACCAGCTTCTTCACATTTTACTTACATAAATTTTTGCCTGAAACCTTTAATTAGCTTGGCTCACTCAGGAAAAAATGATAACTGATATCAAAGTTCCCAATTTTGAAGCTCTGGTATTCGCCTTTGGTTGGGTTGCGAGTGATTGTTAGTTAGCATCCCATTCCAACCAGCTTCACCGGGAGAAACTTGTTTGGCTTGAGGTAGTTCAGCCAGTATCTCAGCTATCAAGTCCTCAACTTTCTCATTATCTTTAAAAGCGATGACTACTGTATCGATCGCTCGCAAAAATTCTAAAGGTATTTGCTCGCTATCGCCTACACTCCAATACAATGTAGGTTTGCGCTTTTCTTTGTCAACAGTTGATTCTAAGACAATGACAGAGAGAACTTCAATCGGGTCACTTAGTAGCACTGCTCTTTCTACTGTGGCATCTGTAGCAATCCAAAAACTACCATTTTTCCTCGCTTCAGAGTTCAGGGGAATAGCGGTGAAGTTACCTGTTGGTTCTAGCTGCTTGGCAAGAGTTGGAAGATCATCGAGCGTGCGTTCCACAAATATTGCTTGACCTGTTTGACTTGCATAGAGCCAACCCTTTTCATACAGTTCTGTGAGCAGAGAATTGGGTAAATTGTACTGCTGGCTTAACTTTAGGCGTATTTGCTCCCAGTTTGTTGGTTCTGGTATAGGCAAGGAGTTTGTTTGAGTAACTGCTGGCGTGGAATTTTCAACAGTTTGCTCCATAAGTTTCTGGATACGTTTGTCATCCTGTTTTGAAGGCACTGCTGGTGTAGGATTTTCAACAGCTTGTTCCATGAGTTTCTGGATGCGTTTGTCATCCCGCTTGGGACTGTAGTTTATACCTCGATGCTTTTGTAAACCACGAAAGGTATATGCTTTACCCAGATGCGTACCACTAAAAGCCACACTATCAAGTTGGTAACTAATCCCTTTGACAATGCCTGTGCGAGTATAACCAACACGGACATTAATACCTTGTTGTTGCACTCGCTCTATTAACTCTGGCATAGTGGGATGGTCGTAGGTTGCTTGGTCGAGCGATCGCTGAAGTCTCACTCTAACGCTTTCCTCTCCAGTTCTGGCAAGTTGCCTACGTTCCCCAGTAGTTGGACTGCGACTGTCCTTTTCCCAGCTTGGTTGCACCGATTGCAAATTATATTCCTGCTCCAACTTGCGAATTACCGCTTCACTTCTGCGATAGTCCCAACTATCAGAAACCGTAGTGCCATCTAAGCGAATGCGGCTGGCAACAATGTGGGCATGGTCATGTTCTCGATCTACATGACGCACTACCATATATTGATTCATGTCAAAACCCATTTCTTGGAGATATTTTTGGGCAATTTCATGCCATGTCTCATCATCCAAACTTTCTTTGTGAGGCAAGCTGAGGGAAGCATGATAAACAGCCCTGCTAACTTTTGGGTTTAGTTGCCTGGAGAACCTGAACTCAGCCGCCAGTTCTCGCGGGTTGCGTCCTTCCATGTTCCCACCAATTTGTTTAGCTCCTTCTTTGCCAAAGAGGTAGTTTAGTACTCCCCGAAAACTTCTGCCTTTGATCTGCTTGCCGATCACGTTTCATCTTGTAAATCGCTGATTAAATCGATTTCGGTAATCTCTCGTCGCACTTGCTTTACTATATCTCTAAGTTGTTTTAACAATGCTCTATCTACAACAACTGGTTCTCCCATTAGTACTGAAGTATTGATTGCTTTAGCTATTTGGTTGAGGTTATTGCCAATTTGCCCCAACTGCCAGTAAGTCTGACCTGCTACCTTAGTTACACGCCGGGGCAATTGGTTTTTCAGGGTCTTGGAACGAAACAGTTCTGCCATACTCAGATTGTTTTCATCTGCCATTTGCCTCACCTGTTCTTTTTCTCCAGGTGTAAGACAGATATGAAATCTAATTGAGCGCTCCATTTTGGGCATGGTTTAATTCATGTCGAATATACAATTTATCTCAAGCTTGATGTAAACAAACTCATAAGTCATTGACCTGATGGTTATTTTTATTTACATCCCTTGCACCAAGTTTGTGTATAGCAGCTATAAGAAAAACTGAAAACGATTGTCTCCGTTACTGTGCTGGAGTGCGATCGCTACCAAAGTAATTTTGATTGTTTTTGTATCATCTCCCTCCGTCACGGTGGTTGACCTACTGAGGTAGGGGAACCGTGAAAGGAGGGCAAGCCAGAGGAAACGCACCTAGGGATACGATTTTTCTCTGGTAAAATAATTACACATTGCGACATGGCTTGCTACTCACCAAAGGTTTTTTTAGCCTACTCGAATCAACTGTTAGATGAATATGTAATGGATCTCTGAGGGATTTGTATTGGATCTTTCATCGCATAATCTTTGTCAATAGTCAAGCATTGTTGCAAATAAAAATTATACTTACAATACGTATGTCAGACAAATGGATCTGTATTGGATCAACATTGTCACTGTAATGGATCTGCAACGGCTCGTTTGTGGATCTGGCATGGATCTGTGATGGCACACTTTTCTAAATTGAATTTTTTAGCAGAAAAGTAACGACTTAATTAATAGCAGCGAAAAAAAATAACCAACTGGATAAAATTTGCCTTCAACAAAATGGTCAGTAGAGTGATGTTCACAGCCAGTATTTGCATTTAAGTTAAAAGCAGCTTTTATGGATAATTACAACCACAGTCAATGTCAAATCTGATAGTCAGTTTTGACCCTGGTGCTTCCTTGACCAAGATTGTTTACGAACTAGCAACTGAAGGCAAACCACATTTGATGACAATGGAACCAGAAATGCTGAAGTTGCCTCAAAGTTCGATTGACGCTTATATGTCGAGTCGCAAGGGTCTTGAATCTCCTAAACCAGTAGATGAAGCCTGGGTGTCAAGTCCTGCGGATAGTGATACACAATGTACGGTAGTTGGATTCCTGGCACAGCAGTTTTCAGCATCTGCCAGACTCGATAAGCTCAAGTACGAAACCTCAATTCACAAAGCCTTGGCGGTTATTGGTGCGATCGCTCAACACAACAAATTGCCTAACAGGTTTTCACTATCACTTACCTCACTACTACCCTATGGTGAATATCAAAATCGCCAAGCATTTGAGCAACAGTTACAGTCTGCGCTCAAGGATTTTAGGTTTCGGGGTCAAAGGTTGCGAGTGAAATTGGAGCGATTCGAGTGCTTACCCGAAGGTGCGGGATTAGCAATGATTCGCCAACGCCAGAATGGTAAAGAATGGTTCAACGCCCAAACCATTGCAGTGCTAATGTTCGGGCATCGCAATACCAGCCTTCTATTATTTGAACGGGGCAAAATGACGGCGGGTTACACCAATGGACTGGGCTTTCACCAAATGGTAAAGCGAGTAATTGAGCGCACATCTGGGCAGGATGCCACTGCTTTGACCTCTGCCATCTATGCAGCTGGTTCAGACATCACAACTGATAACCAAGCAATTCGCACTCTAGTCAAAAGCAGAGAACCTAAAAATCTTGATTATGAATTGCAGATGATTGTTAATGCCATTGCTACTGCTAAAGCTGAGTATTGGTCTAGGCTTTACGATTGGCTAGAATCAACTTTACCTGCGGTGAACGAGGTGATTTTGAGTGGTGGCGCAGCATTGTACTTAGAGCAAGAGTTACAAGACTGCTTTCAAGAAATTTCAACTTATTGGGGTGCTGACTTACAGCAACAGGTACAAGAAGTATTCAAGGATAAAAGTAATGATTATTACCATACTTTCCGAGAGGAGGAAGCTTTGTCGTTTAGGTTGATTGATGCGTTTGGTTTGTTTATGCGGTTTAGAGCGCAAATGGAGAAGGTGGCATAACTATGACTAATAATAAATTACGTAAAAATCATGACACTAATAGACAGCGCAAAATTTTTAGATTTTCTTACCATCCTTACTCAAATACAGTAGACGGACAGTTAATCACATATTTGCAACAGGGAGATGAAGCACGTTCTAGCAAAGAGATGGTATTGCAGGCATTACGAATGTGCTGGTTACCTTTAGCATACAAAGCACAAGCAGATGCAGGTGTAGATATTAGTGATCAAGAACTGCGTCGGGTAGGGTTGATTTGTTGTCATGCCCTGGAACAGCATTTGGCTTATTTGCGGATGGAACTAGGATTACCACATCAATCAAGTGATGTTTTGCCTATGCCTATAAGCACTATGACCAATCCTCAAACGCTTGCTACTATGTTCGGTCTAGATGCAGGTAATTCCAGTCACAGTAATCCTGATGATAGTAGTAGCGAAAACAAAGGTAGTAGTAATAGCAATAACAATTGTAGCAGCAAGGCAAAACAAAAAATAGATTCTGATTCCTTCATTCCTGGTGAAGGATCTTTCTATGATGATACAGACAATATGTTTGAGGATATTTAAGTATTTATTAATGCACATTTAGTAAAATTACAAAGGAGATTTCAGATGGCAGCAATTCATTTCATTGATGGTGAAAAAGGTGGAGTTGGCAAGTCTTTGTTTGCACGCGTTATGGTGCAATACTGCATTGACAATCAACTATCTTATGAGTTGGTAGAAGCAGACCAAAGTAATCCAGATGTGGGCGCATTTTACCCAGACAATCATAAAACAGCAGTTTTTAGCGAATCAGAGCGTAAAGCTTACGATGCTGATGAAATTTTTAATTTAGCACTAACAACTTCTGTCATTGTCAATTTACCTGCTCAAGTATACCCAGCAGTAACTGATTGGATTGAGCGTAATCAAATCCTAGAAATTACTGGGAAAAATAAGGTCAAAATATACAAGTGGTTTGTTTGTAGTGGTGGATATGACAGCGTTCAATTATTTATGCAATCTCTCGAACGATTTGAAAACAAGATTAAACACATATTTGTACGCAATTATGGTTTATGTGATGACTGGAAACACGTAGATGGACGTAAGGATTTACAGGAATTAATCAAAGCTTATAAAGTAGCTGTCATCAATTTTCCCAAGTTCAGCTATCGAGAACGAGATATCCTTGATGCAAATCAGATAAATTTTTCTGCGGCTAGAGATTATGGAGAGTTAGGCGTATTGGGCAAGCAGCGATTACACAATTTTCTCAAAAGAACTTCTGAGGAAATTGAGAAAGCTAAAATCTGGAACCCTCCGGCAGCTTCAATTACTTCCCCCACAGAAAAAGTTGATGATGCTAATGTCAACAGCAAGGTTGCTACCAAGAAGTAATCTAAAAGCAAATACAGATATGAGTAATTCTCACACTGAAGAACTCGATTTAGACGATGAATTTTTGGATTCAGTAGCTGCTAGAGGCAAAGGACTGAGCCAAATTCCTTACCCAACTTTACTAGATTTAGCCATTCGAGGTAAAGATGATTCATTTAAAGCTAGGGTTTGGGAAATAGTAGTCCAAACCGGACTTGACCCTGATGATCCAGCATTTCTGATGATGATTGCTACTGGCAGGCTACAAGTACTGTTGGAAGACAATCCCAAAGAAATGGAAGCAATGTTTGACCTGTGGCAAACGCAGCTTTATGATCATCTCCAGACATATGAAAAGGCAGCAGTAAAAGGTCAACAAAAAGCGATCGCTCAGGCAGTGACGGGATTAATTAGGCGTACTGAATTTGAGCGTGCTATTCATTCAGTTCCCTCTTTAATTGCTGCGGGAATACTGCTATTAATTGCAGCTGGAGCGGGTGGGCTGGTAAGTGTAGGTGGAATGTCCTGGTATCAATCTAGTCATCTAGATCCTGCTGGGCCACGCCAACTCACACAATCGGAAGCCAATGCTTTGGAATGGGCAACCAGTAATGAAGGTAAGTTTGCTCACAACCTAATGCAATGGAATCAAGATTTGCTAAGTCGTGACCAAAACGGTCAACTTACTTGTGCTAAGGATGTCAAGCGTTTGGGGGTAACACTGGAAATTGGAGCAAGTAGCAGAAAAGCCTCGTCCGGGTTCTGCACGTTATGGACATCACCTAGCAATCAGCGCCAGTTTGTATCTAAACCGCGTCTACCTTGAAAACCATAGTTTTTTGGAATTAGAGTAAAGCTCAGAACTCAAGCCACAACCGAATAATACACTCTCCTTAAAAACTCTAGGTTTCAAAATGAACGGGGTTTAAGTTAAAAAATTAGTTGTCAATTTCTCAATCGTAGAAGAGGATTCAGCAGATGTTTACCTGCAAAGTTAACTGGCTTTGGCTGCTGGTAATAGGAGGTATAGTTACAGCTTGTACCCCTACTACTGTAAATGTCAGTGGCAAGGATGAGAGGAATACGACTCAAGCTCAAACTGTGCCTGATTATCCGCCGATGTATGATGTGGATGTTAAAGTTTGTGGCAACATCATTGCCCCGCTAAAAGATGGAAAACGTTGTGTCAATCAACAATTGCGTTTGTGGGGCCCAGTAGGAGAGGCAAAATTAGTTCGTGCTGGTATTTCTCTACCATCAGTTTCTAGCGTAGAACATAAATTAGCGATCGCCTCGAAAGGCTGTTATCCTGTTTATTCACAACCTTCCCAACAGCAGTTTTATTGGGCTAATTCCATTATTCAAGTCAACAGGGGAGAAACTGCACCCACAGTCGAAGTCAAGCCAACTCAACTTTCAAACCAGCAGATTTATGAGTTGATGACCAGTAAACTTTCCAGTCGGACAATTACAACATTTGGTGGGGTGGGGTGCGAAGCTGTATCTTCGGTAAAATAAAGCTTTTACGGTTGAGGGTGGGTGGGCAAAAAAGTTACCCCACATTTTAGTGGGGCTGCTGTGAGAGGCAGCAGGTAATTAAGAAGCTTCAGCCCATCTAGCTGTACGTTGTTGTTTATGAGCTTTGCGCCGCTCCCGTACTGCATCCAAATCTTTCAGTCCATACAGACGTTTGGCGTATGTTAGTAGTTCATTGATGGGAGTTTCGCTATAGTCCTGGCGAAACTGAATGTTATGTTCGTTCCAATCAAATTCTTGCTGATTAAAACGTGCTTGAGCAGCAAGTTCTCTACCTGATTCCTCACGTAAAACTTCCAGTACCATTAATCGTACTTTATCCTGATAACCTATTACTTTATCCAACGCTTTTGTTTGTTGCTGATTACGAGTCATTTGAGTCATTTGATTATCCTTTGATTAACGAATTGCTACATCTCACCTGGATAGCATCGACAGATGCCTTCTAAGTTAGAGTTCACTTTTGAATCTCTTGAATTCAGCAGCAATCGCTGCATTCAATTGTGTTTGTTGGATGCGGGTAGGCGGGAAATAGAAAGCCCTGAATTAGATAATTCAGGGCATTGTAATTAATCGTCAATTTCTATATCTTCGTCATCTTCATCTTGGTCAAAATCGTCATTTATCAAGTCATCAGAGTTGCTACTTAAACCATTGAGTCCGTCCATGCGTTTAGACCGAGCAGCTTTATGAGAAGCACGTCTATCTCGTATTTCATCAAGATTATTCAAGCCGTAAAGTTTGCGGGCATAATTCACCAGTTCTTTTAATGGTGTATTTACATAATCCTTACGGAATTGGGAATTGTGTTTGTCCCAATCAAACTCTTGTCCGTTAAATCTGGCTGCTGCTGCTAATTCTCTTCCTGATTCTTCCCGCAATACTTCAATTACCATCAGGTGTACTTTTTCCTGATAAGTCATTACTCGTTCTAAAGCAGGAATATGCCTTTCAATTTTACGTGATGCTTTAGCAGTTTTGCGAACGTTAGCATTAACCATGAGAATTACTCCTTGGTATTTAGTATTTTTCTCATAGGAACAGCATCGAAAGATGCAATTCGCTCCAATTTTAATTCTTTATTCGGCAAAAAAATAACCTGTATTGTTTGAGGCAATACATGGTTATTTTGGGTTATTATTCTGTCAATTACTGAGAATAAGTCGGAATTATTTACTCGTCCTCATCTTCTTCATCTAATTCGTCATCTTCATCTAAATCTTCGTCGAGTTCATCTTCGATATCCTCCTCATCTTCATCCAGGTCTTCGTCCAGTTCATCATCTAAATCGTCAAGTTCTTCCTCTTCTTGTTCTTGGAAAGAATTACGACGTTCCAGAGATGCGCGGTTGAATTCCACTAAATCTGCTATTGCTTGCTCTGGGTCAGTGCTGATAGTGTCGTACAGCATACTCATGAAAATTGCCACTACTTCTGGTGCATATTTGAGTGCATCTGGTTGTCCAAACAATTTAGTAAATAATTTGGTATTCCATTTTTGCCAATCAAACTTTTTGTTACCACCTTTCTTTTTGACTTGGGCTGCAATATCAAGTCCGAGTTTTTCACGTGCTGCATGACCGATTTTTGTGGAAACACGGGAATCGCGTAGTTGTAATTTAACGCCGTATTCCTTGAAGATTAGGTTCCGCAATTCCTTCAACAATGCTAATGCCTCTTCTTGCGGTGAAGCATTCGCTACCTTTGATTTAGTTGTAGCGGATGTGCCATTGGTTTTGGCAGATGTTTTAGCATTAGCTACGTTGCGATTGTTGTTATTGGTTCTAGCTTTAGCGATTCCTTCGGAGCGTTTTGCGTAAGCCATTTTACAGCTTCCTCTAATAAAGTGAATTTTTCACTTCCTTGCCGCAATCGCGGCTTTCACATCCATTTCATTTCAATTTAATTTTTTTGCGATTTCAAACCTGTCTTTGCTGCGACGATAAATTTATGCTTGAAAAAACGGCAATTTTTACTTTAAGTTTCTGGTAAATTTATGCTTTGCAATTAAGTAGCCAACCCGTGAGTGATAATTATCCATGTGGCTAAAGCATCAGTAATAAATTTGCTCTACAAGGGGAAAGTAAGTTGTTAAAGTAAGGTTTATGAAATTGATAACAGACTGGCCTGCTCTGGCTGACCAAAATACTGCAATTGTAGCTTTGGAGTATCATACGCCTGACAGAATGCAGACATTACAGCAGTTTTACCATTGGGGTGAGGAGCGGTCTTTGTCAGTCTTTGTCTGGAATCCTGGCTACTGTGGACTACAGCAATTAATTCAGCATCAAGGTCAGTACATCTTACAGTCAACTGACAGGGGTAAAAACGGGGACATTATTCAGTATCTTCTATTCGACTATCAACCAGGCATTTATTTACTGGAGGGAGTGCTAAATGAGGATGATGGTAGCAAAATAAGTCAAAAACGTAGCTATCAATTACTCAATGCCTGTCATCAAGCTCTCTGGAGTCAGCAACATCATTACTGGGTGTTATTGGAAACTTACGTTCAACTACCTCTAGAATTACAGCCTTTTATTCCTGTACTGTCAAATCCACTTCCAGATCAACAGCAGGTGCAAATGGTTGTGCAGCAGTTTTGTGATACCTGGGTTGGGCGTAGTCATCAGCACCTTCAGCAGTTTGCGGAGTGCGATCGCGAAGCGCTGCTGCGTTCGCGTAGCGTCTCGCAGAGAAGCGCAGATCGTCTACGGCACAGCGTAACCGATCGCAATTCTTGGTTAAAGACAACAGAAAAAACATCAGCACTGCAATTGCTCTTTCGTGCCTGTCAAGGTTTACCCATAGGCGAGATAAATATGCTACTACAGCAATGTCTAGGTTTTGCAGATCAACTTGAGGAAATCGCCCAATTAGTCCTAGAGCATAAAGTTAGCAAACTGCGGGGTCGGGGTTTAGAGTACATTGCTCAACCGGATGTACCTTCAGCCGGGGGATTAGATTTACTGGAGAAAAGGTTGGAAACTATTACCTGTCTACTTCAACCTAAAGCAAAGCAATATGGATTGAAGTTTCCCACTGGGATGCTCTTATGGGGGCCACCGGGTACTGGTAAAAGTCTTTCTGCCAAGTTAGCAGCTAAGAAAATGGGATTGCCCCTGTTAGCAGCTAATTGGGGTGTACTACTGGGTGATCCTCATCCCGACAGAGCATTAAAGGAGTTTATTGCTTTGGTGACTTCTCTTGCTCCCTGTGTACTTTATTGGGATGACTTTGATAAAGGCTTTGCTGGCTGGGACTCCAATGCAGATGGAGGTGTGGCACGGCGGCTATCTGCTGGTTTGTTGACTTGGATGCAAGAGCATCAAGAACCTGTTTATACCATTGCTACTGTTAATCGCTTGTCAATGCTACCTGCGGAATTAGTGCGTCGCTTTGATGATATCTTTTTTGTGGATTTACCCCATGAAGGGGCAAGATATGAAGTTTTCAATCTACATCTAGCCAAGTATTTTCCAGCTTTTCGAGACAATAACTCACCTTGGAGCGATGACCAATGGCGTAGACTGTTGGCTGAATATCGCATTTGTAGTCCGGCAGAAATTGGTAATGCAGTTCGTCGTTGTGCTGAGGAGGCTTTTTATCAAGGTAGGTCAGGGGAAATTGAGTTTGAGGATTTGCTGAAACAGCGACAAGAATTTACACCAGCTATGGAGCGAGAGTCAGAACAGATACAAGCAATTCGCAATCAGGCTATTTATGCTAAACCTGTGGCTAGTCTGGATGTTTCTCGATTTGCTTATCAGCACCGGGAGTTATTTGGGTGATCAATTTAGTGACAAATAAATGGGGGAGAGGCTCGTCCTCCACAGATAAATTAGGGGGCTTCTCGACTAGCAAAAAAGCCTCTCCCAATTTTTTCCAGCCTAGCCTCGGCGAGCCGAATATAATTTTTTAAATTCAGTTTGTGTCGGATTTCAAAATACGACATTTATTAAAATTCTCAAACTTATGTTTGTCGGATTTCAAAATTCGACAAATCATTGATATACTGCGACTAAGTTTGAGCAATTTTTATGAAACAGATAGTTCTCGCACTCCTGGCTAATGCTGGTGGAGTAGGTAAGTCTACCATTAGCACACATATTGCCTATGAAGTAAGTAAGCGGGGTTATACAGTAGCTATGTTAGATTTAGACCCCCAACGTTCATTGGATGTTTTTTGTGGTTTGTCACCAGCCGAAGCAAATTTAACCACAGTAGAGTTACTTTCTAAGGATTTTAAAGGTGATTGGTCATTAGTACCAGTTTGGGATTCCAAGGTTGAGGTGTGTCAAGGACATCCCTTGTTGGCTGAAATAGCTAATGAATTGGTAATCAGAAAGCGTGGAGAATATAGTCTAGCGGACAAACTAAATAAATATTCATTACCTCATAACTTAATTATCTTGGACTGTCCTGCAACTTTGGGTATGCTAAACGTCAATGCTTTAGCTGCTGCTACTCATGTTTTAGTTCCAGTACAGTTAGAAATGAAAGCTATTTCTGGTTCGGCAGAGTTAGTTGAATGGTGTATTTCTACAAGTGACGAGTTACAACTTGAACCACGTCCACCAATTTTAGGGTTTGTTCCCAGTATGTATAACGGAGTAGTAGCTATGCACAGGCAATACCTGGCACAGTTACCTGCAATTGCTGAGAGATTAGGGATAAAGTTATATCCCAAAATTCGTAGTTCTAACGAGTTTAAAAATGCTAGTGCCTATGGATTACCATTGCACAAGTATCGTCCCAAGCATCCTGCTTGCAAAGATTTCAAATTAATTGTTGATGATGTCATTGCATTAATTAAGGAAAAATAATGGCAAAAGGATTACCGCAGATAGGCGATAAATTTAAAGGGGCAGTACAGAAAACTGATCAAGAACAAAGAATTACGGATTTGCAAGCTGAAGTAGAAAGGTTACGTGCATCGCAATCACCAGAATTAGAGACAGAAATCGCCAAACTGCGCGAACAATTGCAAACGCAAACAGGTGAGATTGCCATTGATACGGGTCTAATTGACCCTAACCCTAATCAGCCAAGACAAACAATTACACAAGAGTCTATTCAGGCAAAAGCGAGATTACTAAAAAAACATGGGCAGATTACACCAGTTATTTTAGTGACTCAAGATAACGGTCGTTATATGCTCTTGGACGGACAGTTACGTTGGTCAGGAGCGAAGCTATTAGGATGGGAGACTATTCGGGCATTAATCGTACCTCAGCCACAGGATTTAGATCAATCATCGTTATTGACTTTTTTAGGTTTTGAAGATTTAAATCCACTAGATAAGGCAGAAGCAATATTTAAAGAGATCATCAAATCAACTGGTTTAGAAATTGATGAGGTTGCTACAACTCTTGGTGCTGTACTTAAGCGGCTTGAACGTAATAATCAAGTCAAGGAACTAACAAAATTATTAATTGCTAGTAGTGAGGAGCAACAACAAGGCTTAGAAGTACTAGATATTAATAACGAGGAGCAAGCTTTATTTTTAGTGTTCTTAGAATTTGGGTTGAATCCTGCTTCTGTTAAATCCAATCTTTTACCAATGTTATCTTTGCCAGAAGATTTAAAAAAAGCAATTCGTCATCAAGAACTGAAAGGCGCTCACGCATTGGCATTAGCAACATTGTCATCAAAAATCTTGAAAATTTCCGAACAAGAAGCAGCTATAGAAAGAATAAAAGCAACAGAACAGGTATTAAAAAAAAGTTTAACTGTACCTGAGACACGCGACTTAATTAAGGGCATTAAAGCTAAGTATTTAACATCAGAGCAATCTGAATCGAAAGAAGTAAAAGTAATTATTCAAAAAATCACTAGTGGATTATCTGAGATTACTTTAGCTAATGCTAGTCGTGAACAACTTCAATCTCTACAAGGAATTTTGTCACAGAAATTAAATGAAATTGGTAAGTTAATGGGATAAAATTTTGTTGTTATTTCAACTATGCTAATCAGAGTGAATGCGTCTCAAATGCTTTTGAAAAGCAGGTTTAAGCTCATCGCCAAGCTAAGGTAAAAGTCGCGTAGCCATTGTTACTTAGTTGTTAATAAAATTTTTCTGCATGAAACTCAAAGCTGATTTCTAGTTTTATTCGCAGCCCACACCATAATACTTCTCCAACCATTGCAACAAGCCTTCTTCAACGGTCGTTAAGTAAATCTGCCGTCCTAAAGACTCCAGTACTCTATAGGCACAGCGATCTAGTGTTTCACCAGATCGCAAACGAGAAATGCGTTTGCGGATTTGTGGCAGTTGACGATGTGCTTCTGGTGAGTCAATTCTGTTCAGGTTTTCAGGTTTCACGTTTAGAGTGGTATCATGAACATCCACCTCTACAGTAAAGTCATTAAGATTAACTGCGATCGCCCAACAGCCATTATATTTCCGTTCAGTCCCCTCCAACCTAGTTAAGGTAAACACGTCACCTAATTGACAAAAATCAGTAGCAAAAAACAAAGGCTTTTCCTTGAGGCGTTCCACAATCCCCTTCACAATACCTCCACTTGGTACTTTACCACCAGCTTCTTCTACTCCTTGTAACCATGCAGCTGCTTGAACCTCTGGTTCAAAATTCGCTTTAGCCAAATCGCGCAACTGACGTTCATTGGTCGGCATGGGAATTTGCCGACCATTGGTCGGCAAAAATTTCTGAATGTTGTCATAGACAATAGCCGCTGCAATCTTCAGGTAAGCAGCGTCGCGACTATAGTTGAAGCGATCGCGGCAATATTCCTCAAAATTCCTATGAGTACTCCGGTACAACCGCCTGTCTCTCAGTTCTCTCAAGGCACAACCCGCCTCGTAGAATGCCCGCTCTATTTTTAGCTCCAAAAAGTGACGTTCAGATGCTTCGTCCTCAGTTAGCTCTGAGAGCAGATCGACCGTAACTACTACAGTATCAGGAGCCGATAATTCAGACTCTGTTAAAAAATTTTTCGAGTGCATGGGTTCACGCTCCACCAACTCAAGCAAAATGAGGATGACAGTGTTAAAAGTGCGCTTACACCTAGCTAGATGGTCTTGGTCGGACTTGTCCAACAAATGTGTACATCATCCCGTCTGCATTAAATAAAGTGAATCGCCCACTAATACCGACTAAATTGGCAATCCTCACGCAAGCATCAATGAAATATCCTCGAATCCACTCTCCAGCCGCCGTTAGCACCTCGACTGGTTGGAGCTTGCGGTTGCTTAAGTTTCTACCTGTAGCCGTTGGGTTCACATCTTGCTCTCTCTGAGTAATTGCATCCAAGGATACCGAGTCATCGGTGAGGGCTACTATTTCAGTAGAGGCTTGTAAGTAGCAGTCTGGCACTGACTCACCATCTAATGGCAAGAGCGTTGGCACACCGTCGCACTCAACCATATGGTGCACATTATCGTTAAAGCGATCGCCAATGAATTCCAGATTTGACAATTCATCAGTTGACAATTGACACTCTGATTGATCAAGAATGTCAATCGAATCACTGCCAGTAGCCGTGGGCATCTGAACGGTTGAATTGACAAATTGACATAACTCTAGCTCTTCCACATCCAATGAGGAATTTAAGTCGCAACTAGTGAGTTGCTCTGTCAGAAAAGATGCCACCGAATCTGTGTCAACCGAGTCAATTATGTTGTCAAACGCAGTAGTGGTTAATGTTTGAGGAATTGACACTGGTGTCAATTCTCTGTCAAATTTGTCAATTTGGCTCAGTGACACACCATTTGGCACATAGACTGAATTGGAGCCTTCACCCTCAACACGACCCCAACCCGCTGCTGCCATCATTTCCATCAGTTGCCGAATTTCAAAAGTCGGTTTTTTACGGAAAGCGCGGATGCCACTTTTGAGCATGGAAGCTGTAGCCCC
This sequence comes from Nostoc sp., assembly GCF_054880495.1. Lineage (NCBI taxonomy): Bacteria > Bacillati > Cyanobacteriota > Cyanophyceae > Nostocales > Nostocaceae > Nostoc > Nostoc sp. The sequence goes on along the minus strand of NZ_JBTYKD010000104.1, from coordinate 184,545 downwards.
TCCTAGCCGTTCAGCCGCCTTCTGGATTTTCAGCCCCCAAGACATTAGCCCTGATTCGGGGGAGTTTTGAGCATGAATCAATTTATGCTGCCAAAGGAAATAAGCTGCTAGCTCAATTGCCTTGGACATCGTGTCACCAGAAATGACTAGGCTTGGAGTTTCACCTGTTAAGACAGCATTGACGATGTGTAACCACAGTGCCAACCTTGCGGTGTAAGCTTCAATTTTGGCGTAGACTACTCTTAGTCCATAGGACTCTTCAGCAACTTGGGCATCTACGAGAGAATGTTGCCACGCCTCGAACAACACAGCTGCCTCTGTGCTTAAAAGGTAATCTTGTTCCGGCACGAGGGCGAGTTTTATGTAAAGCTGACGTAGTGCTTCGGAGATACCAGTATCGGGAGCAGCATTTTCTCCAACTAAGTCCAGGTAACGTTTGGGGGACTTAGCAGCACAGAACAGCCACCGAGCAAAATTACCGTTGTAGTCGTTGTGATCCCCCATCATGGCAGCTAAGACTTCCCACTGAATGCTACCCGTCCTTGAAATGGCACTTTTGGGTAAACACACAGATTTTTCTGAGCGATCGTAGATAATTGCAGATCCGTTGAATTGATCGAGTTCCTGCTCTTCATCAGCACCTAAACCACCGCGATACTGATTACGAGTTTTGAATAAACCTGCTAGTTCATCCCGGTAGTACAGCAGTCCCCGTGGGTTTTCGCTATGAATCCGTTGTAATGTCTCCAGCGTGCTGTCCTTAGTTAAGTAGCGTTGGCGGACGGGTACTATTAGCGGCTCCTCTGGTGAGTCGCCATCCTGCTTTTTACCTTTACGCGCTGTTTGTAACTTATTGTATTCAGCCATCTCTATCTGATAGCGCTCAAAAGCCTCTGCTTCTAATTGCACCAATGGGTCAATAATTACTCTTTGTGCAGGTGTTTTCACGGAACCAGAATCGCCAATAATGCTCGTCCATATCACCAACGGTTGGGTGTACTTAGCGGACGGTTTGACAATTATCCGGGCTGCTGAACCAACCTGAGATGCCGCAGTTCCCAAGAGGGTCGTAAATAAAAATTCGGGAGCTGTCGGCATCGCGTTAGCGGTATCAATTAACAGTCGTGCGAATTTAGGTTCGAGCAATCGGGTAAGGTCAAGTTGATCAGGACAAGTTTTTAGGAGAGAAGAAAGTTTTTGTTTAGCAACTAAAGTATCGCTTTGTGTATCTACTTCAAAAGTAAGTAGTTTAGCTAAGTGTTCAATTTGCCGATATGGAAATCCCACCTCAGATGCCAAATTCATCAGTGCGAGCGATCGCATTGACTCGGAATCATAACTGCCCAAAATTTTTAAAATGCGCTCGTGCAGTTTGACATCTAAAATAGGTGACTTCTTCCCAACAAAGGAATCATTACCAAAATCAGGACTACCAGAACTAGCTGATGAATTTTGATTCCGTTTAACATAAGTGTTCCAGTACCAAGCCTTAATGCAGGTTTCCACACCAGAAGGAGTGCAACTCGGACCTGGGCGCTCTTTCTCGGCTGACTTCCAGATAGCATTAACTTCTTTAGCAGGCAATGGTGGGGTGCAACGACTCGCATAGTCCTGCAAAAGTTGCTGTGGATCGCCGTCAAACCGCTGACCGATGCTAGTCAGGTGATTGGCAGTGCCAATTAAGTCTCGTGCTAGTTTAGCCCCGTTGGTATTGCGACCCCCCTCATTCACCCCTGAGTTTAGCAGAGCGCGAGACTCTTTGGAGAGACAGACTTCCAGAGGTACTTCTGTAGGCACAGGCACAGAAATGTCTTGAAAAAGACACGGGTACGTGGGGATGTGGGGATGCGGAGAACTGTGTTCACGCTTTCGTTGGACTAACTCAGGATTTTGCGACAACGGTACAGAGGAACGCAATTCTTCATAGCTGTACCGAAGACCCGACTGGGAGATAATATCGCAACGTAGCGGCTCTTCCCCTGGCTTGATGTGCCATGCACCAGCCAATCGCATTACCCGACTGGGATTTTTGATGGCTGGGTCAGCGCTTGTGTAGGTTAGCAGATCAGTTTGCAACTGCTTCCACTCTTCAACTGATGTGGGTTTTTCAAACACCCAGTAAGAATGGATTGATTTTCGAGTCTGAACTTGAAAGGTTGGCTCTGGTAGCGAGAATGTTTGCCACAAATCCCGCTGTAATTCTATTTCTACGTCATCATGCTCAATGAAGACTGCACGGCAGAGTTGAACATTTTCATCTTTGTGACCACCGCCGTTAATCACAAAATATATGCCGTAACCCTGCTGTTGCCACTGCAAAATTTGTTTGAAGTTGAGATGATCAGCTTTGCGTCCTGTGCCAGGGGCATAACAGGGGTCTTCTTTGGGCAAAAAAGCCCGGACATAAACAGCATCGCCCCGCTGGTATCCCAAAAGCTCTAGCTGTTTAATCGCTTGTGAGGTATCAATGTCTAACGATAAAAATTGTGTAGTCATGACCAAGCTCCCTCCTTGTTCCAAACAGAAGTGAGCGTGGAGATAACAGCTAATGTGTGATTACGGTATCTAGAGCAATTGGCGATAAATTTGTGTTTAATGCCAGTTTTCAAGCCTAAACAGTCATAAAAAGCAAAATTTGTGAAGGTTACTTCCATTGAACACTAACTCCGTGAATTTCTTGGTTGACGGAGCCGGGACAGCAACAAAAGAACAACTCTCCACGCTTACCTTTTAACGAAAATTTTGCTAAAGTCGAGATACTTGTTGAGTATCTGGATTTTTGTTCCACGTAGTTGGTCGCTGCGTGACTTTAACAAAGTTCCATTTTTTAGGTAAGCGTGGAGAGAACAGCGTACTTATGCTGTTCTCCTCGGCTTTTTAAATTTAAATGCCAAGACAGTTTGGCGTTGTTGAATCTATAAATAGGTATCTCTGTTGGTTGTAGCAAATAAATTTACTGTCCCCTTTTCAGGCTTGGACAAGCTCTAGGACTAGTACTTGTCAAGTTCCCTATATGCTGGGAACGCTTTGCTATAGACCGTAAAGTTAGCCCATGCTTGTACCTACGCTCGGTTCTTGTTCGCGTTCGCGCAGCGTTTCTGTCAGGAGAAGATCGCTACGTTTATGCTGTATACCTGAGCCTAATTTTTTAGGAGCAAGCCCACAGGCGGCGGCCACCCGCTACGAATGAAACAAACAAGTCAAAGCCTCTTTCCTTCTGCCTTCTACCTCCTGTCTTGTTTCTTGAAAGTTTTACAAGCCCACACTCTACCCGTACCCAGGTCAGTGTAGGTAGTTGACGGTTGTTACTATCTGAGCGGCATGGTCTTAACCCCTTTTACCTTAGAACCACTCAGTACTAGAGTACAAGTTGGGTACACGCTTGTAGATAGGTTTTTTAACACTTGCTTTAAACGTAGTTCTTGCGAACTTAGGTTAGTCAACTAAAGGACTCCTCGGCTTTTGCCCGAAGCCCTCAACTATAAGTTAGGGGTTGCTGACGAATGAGCAAGCTGTTAGATATAGAACTTAGCACTGAAAGATTTTGAGTTCAAGGGGGCAAAATCGCTTATTTGCTGGTCTCACAGGTCGTTTATACGCCGGACTCACATACAAAACTATACGCCGGACTCACATACAAAACGGCAATAATGCATATTATAATTGTGTATTAAAATACTCTTATTTTTTGAGAAACCTGCTGAAAAACCCTTTTTAAGGTTTAAACCGCGTAAGTACTTAGTAAAATAATCTAGCTAAGGTACTGATAAAATTATACGCCGGACTCACATACAAAACGGGAGCAATATACGCCGGACTCACATACAAAACTATACGCCGGACTCACATACAAAACCTTCAAAATCATACGCCGGACTCACATATCTTTGTTTAGATTTGTTACAAAAAGTTTTTGTCCGTCTTGAAAATAGAGTTTCGGGACTAAGGGCTGGGGATTGGCAAAAAAGTTTTCAATGAGATGACGGGCTTTGTATAAATCTCGGTCGTAGTCACGAGGTCTGGTACGGTTGCGTTTGGGAGGAATCACTGCGGTTTTGCCCTGTGCCAGAAGTCGCTCAATTACTCGCTCATCGGCATCATAACCTTTATCTGCCAGTACTGTGTCCGCCACAATATTAGGTAGCAGTTGGTCAGATCCATCAAGATCACAAGCTTGTCCGGGTGTCAGGTGAAAACTCAATGGGTTGACCAAAGCATCTACCACAGCATGAATCTTAGTACTCAATCCCCCAATGCTTGGACCAATGGCCTCTGTGGACGCATCCCCCCCTTGCACCCGCACTATGCTGGTCGGCGCGGACAATTGTAGAGTCAATCATGGCATATTCGTTGTCGGCATCATCAGCCAAGTGCTGAAACACCTGCTCCCACACGCCTGTTTTTGACCATCGACTGAAGTGGGTGTGGGAGGATGTCACCAAAATGGCAATACCCTAGATAGTAGAGAAATATTAGGGAGCAGATGTGAAAGAAAAAGACGTTTTTTTCCCGGTGGATGGAGAATTGCTCATGATATTGCCCAGAGCAGCAGCAACAATTAGAAACCCTGATGTGCAACTACCTATTTTCCAAGTGGATGCAGATGGCTATTTCTTGGAAATGCGAGTTCAAGCTGACCCTGAAGACAAAAGTGAAGTTGCTCTTACCCGTCGTGTTCGACTAGAAGATATTACGGAAGAGCAGTGGGAAGAAATAAAGGAACAGTATGCCGATGTTGATATAAAAGCCTGTACAGACGAAGGAATTAGTAAAGGACTCGAGAAGATTCAAGACCGGCGCGTTCAGCGCTTATTTGTGGCATTGCTTACATTTTTAAATCCAAGGCAAATTTCCATTGTGTTATTTCTGTACAAGAAAGCGCGAGAGCAGGGTAACGGTCCTCTAGTTTATTTTCGGGCTAATGAGTTGTTGAAGAGTCTGGGGTATGCCAGTACTCAAAAAGGTACTATTACTGCCAGGTCAAGGTCGCAGCTTAACCAAGACTTGGTTGCTCTCCATAGAACTGAGCTGGTGTTTGCTCAATCTCTAAAAAAAGGCAATACAAGGGGAGCAAAGGTCATTGTCAAAAGTATTCTCCGTATTCGAGATTATGAAATTGATAATTTACCGCGAGACTTTGATTTAGCTAAAGCTGCTGATTACACCTATGAACTAGCAGATGCTTATACGGTGGCACTGGAATTTTTTGATGGGCCACAGCAGACAGGAGACTATGTCCTCTTTTCCAACAGTATTGATATTAAGCAGAAGCAGGGAAGTAATGCCAAGTATGACTATAAGACGAAGTTACTGATTTATCTTGCTAACCGCATGAAATGGGATACATTAACTGATGGACAATATTTGGTAATTTCTAGGCAATATCTATTTAAGAATCTAGATTTGTTAGCCAGTAACCAGTCTAGAAACAACCAAATTCTGTGGCGGACAATAAAAGAACTGCAAGCTGAGGGTTATATATTAGATGCCCAAGAAATATCTGGAAAACGGAAGATGATCAATATACACTTAAAAATCAACCAGGACAAACTCCGCTATAACTAAAAAGTACTCAATTGTAGTACAGGCTGTGGAGTTTAATTAGTATTACCAACGCCTATAAGCATTTAGAGTTAACGCCACTAAAAAGCGATCGCATCCGCAGACATCGCTTAGGCAATAAACCCCTAGCAGACTGGGAATTTACAAGCATTGCCAAAATCGTCGGTGTTGCTTCAGAACTACCGCTGTACATGAATGACTCAAGGGGCATCACCGTTTCACAAATTGCATCAGAATGCCGTCAAATTAAGGCTAAAGAGGGAAAACTTGGGTTAGTTGTCGTTGATTACCTACAAATGATGGCAGAAGATTCAGGCGGCAACCGGAGTTATGAACTAGGAGATGTAGCCAGGGGACTTTACAAAATGGCGGGGGAATTGGATGTACCCGTGCTAGCACTGTCGCAAATCTCTAGAGGAGTTGAGGGTAGACAGAATAAGCGCCCAATGATGAGCGACCTTAGCCAATCAGGAATTTTAGAAATGGTGGCAGACAATATTATTCTTGCTTACCGAGATGAGTACTACAACCCAGACACTACAGACCAAGGAATATTAGAGCTAATCATGGCTAAAGCACGGCACGGTGAAACAGGCACAGCAACGGTATTTTTTGACAAGTCCTATGGAATTATCCAGAATTTGCGCTCCGGAAATATTTGAGTCCTCAAACTGCTGTCAAAACCATCCGCCTCCTGTATCGGAACTTTTACTGGGGGGTATTGATAATAGCCCTAGTAAAAACTCTTCAGAAATAGAGATATCCCCCAGTAAAGACAACCCTAGTAAAAAGCGCAGAAATTGGGGTGAGGGTAACGGCACTATTCATTGGCGCACCATTACTAGGGGTGGAAAGGACTATCCCCAGGCTTATTATCATTGGCAGGAAAAAGGGAGAAAGAAGACCAAGTACATTCCCAAGCAAATACTTGGGGATATTCAAGAAGCAGAGTTCAAGAAGCGCCCAATTAGAGAAATTTTGACATTACTGGGTGTTGTGCCTAGCCCTAGTAAAAACACATTACTGGGGGATATCGAAAATAACCCTAGTAAAGATGTTGAGCAGCCAGAAATACCCCCCAGTAAAAATAACCCTAGTAATGATGTCGAACAGTCAAAGATATCCCCCAGTAAAAATAACTCTAGTAACGATGTCGAGCAGTCAGAGATAACCCCCAGTAAAAATAGCCCTAGTAAAACTAGACGACACAAAGGATTAGGTAGTGGCTCCATTCAGTGGAAAACCATCACCCTTCACGGCAAAGATTATCCCCAAGCTTGGTATCACTATGAGTTTTGGAAGGATGGCGATCGCCTGGTTAAAAAGTGCAAATATATCCCAAAACGACTATTAGAGAGAATAGAGAAGCTAGAAGCAGATAAAGCCCCAGTCAAAGAGATTTTGTCAGTATTGCAAGTAAAATTCTAGAAAAATCATTACCTCAGAAAAGCTGTGCAAATCGTAAATACCATATAACGTTTTTAGCAAGTTGTTTATGTTTTACATTTTTAGGCTGTGATTACTTCTAAGCAAAGGTCTTAGCAAATTAAATAATCGAGTATAATCTTTAGTCAGAAGAGCGAATTCCTCGATCCGCTCCTCAACCCACTGGGAAAAATCTTCTATCCCATCCTCTAAGAATGCAGCTTTCATTTTTTTCTCAATCTGCTTATTTATATAGATGGTGGTTTGGCGATAGTCGGGGTGCGTCACCGAACAGCCCGCCGTAGGCTTCGCTTTCCTTGCCTCTTGCCAATTTTCTTAGAGGAAATCTCAGGCTGTGGCTGGGCTTCATTATTCCGTGCAGCGCCGCCCTTTGATATGAGCGTTGGGAGAGAAATTTCAGGTAAGCGATCGCGATCGCCCAAATTTTAGCCATTTCTGCGTTGATGTTGACTAATTTGTTCTTCCCTATTGCATGACAGTCCTGCCACTAATGCCGCAGCATTACCATATTTTCATCAAGACCTTGACAGAAAAATTCTAGTCTTTGATTTTTCTCTAAATCTCTAAGGTTGATGGAACTGACAATAAATGGAAATAATGCAGGTGTTTGGCTAATTACACCTAAAGCTTGGGAATTAGAATTACTTGCAATTAAAACTGCTTCTATTAGCCATCCTACCAGTCTCTTGTTATCGACTAATTGCACTGATGCTGGTTGATATATTCCTTTTTCATTAGTATCTTGCAAGACTCCCCAATTGACAAAACAGCGTAGAACACGTCTAGTAGCTCGTGATACTGTTTCTCGTTCGCCTAATTGCTCTTTGATGCGTCTTTGCACCGAAGCTGCTGCAAATAAACCTTGTAATCTCAGTAAACGCCCAACGTTTTCTGCAACAGTCCCAAAAAATGGGTAAACAGCCATAGTCATCCCCCAATGGATAACTATATGTTGATTAGGTGGGCTGATTCTCAAAAGTTCTAATGCCTCATCTCGTAGCGGTTCTAGGCTTTTTGGTACTCCAACCCAGATTTTCAAAAGTATCGAAATGGTTTTTCTGCGACCACTAGATTTACTTTCACTGCCAACTGAAACCTTATCTTGTAAAAATTCATCAAGTGCTGTTTGAATTTCTGAGCGTGTAGAACCAGCTAAAAGAAGGTTGGCTGTGAGTTCCAACCAATTTAATTGAATACGCTGACTAAAACCAACTTCTACCCGCCTGCTCATTTGGATTAAACTGAAACGCTAATAAATGGTACTACTAACTCTTCAACAGAAATACCACCATGAGCAACAATTTGTTTCCCTTCTTGAATAAAAGCTTGGCGACCTGGTGCTAGAAGCGGTAAGTATTTTTCTGGTAATCCTAAAAGTGGCCACTCAATTGCATTGGGGAATTCACTTTTAACTTTTGCCCTCAAAATAGAATCTGAGTATATTCTTACTCTTTCTCCACGTAAATCAGCGATCGCACCTTCTCTGGGCTGTCCGATACCAGTTGCCTCAATGTTACCGTGGTCAGATGTCAGAAAAATTTTAAATTTTTGTGCCAGTAGAAGGTCTAACAAATTCGCCATCCAACCAAGTTCTGCCCATTGGCGTACTTGGTTATGCATCCCCGCAGTACCAAGTTGCATTCCATGCATGATTTTATCGACTTTATCCACCACTAAACCTACTACCCGTAATCTGGGGGATAGTTTCTGTTCTACCAACGAAACACTATCTGCTTCGCCCAGACCTTTAGCATAGGCAACTTCAGCCAGATTTAAGCCTTGATCAGTCCAAAATTGTTTCCAGAGAGATTCTTCCTTAGCTGTGGTTTCTAGGCTACTGGGAAAAAGAATTGGAGGTTTCCCTGCAAATATTGCTTGCCTAGAAACGGAAGTGATTGTAGGTAGCCATGCAAATACTGTTTCGTCGCGGAAGCTTAACTGAGGACTTTGTGCAAGCAGCACATCTTTCAGCACTAACCACTGGTCTAAAGCTAGACCGTCTAATACTACTAAGGCTACTTTATTGGTTTTTGATGCTTCCAAATACCGTGCTAGAAAACGCGGAATTTGGTGTAACATTACAGGCGGAATTGGTGGCTGATTGTAAAGTGTGCCATAGCGCGAATTTATCCAGCTAAAAAAGGCTTTGTCTACCTTCTCTTGCAGGGTAAGAAAGTGTTCATGAAAATCTGATATCTTCTCTTGATGCCACAAAACTATCAATTTTGCCCAAGCTTCACCAAACTTCAGCCACTCTTGATGCTTGGCATCACTGCGAGGAATGGATACATCTAGAGATTCTAGTAAACCTTGTAAGCGTCTGTGTTGGTAAGCTTTTGGGTCAAAACTCAAACCTACTTTTATCCAAGAATTTGACTTCAAGCTTGTGGTTGTTATTTTTAGTTTGTCAGCATCTATAGGCTGGAGATAACCTTCTAAGAAAAGATGGTTGATGTAAATGCGAATATCTTGATTGTCGAAAGGCAATTTAGTTACAGTGGCGTAAGTACCAGTTGCTTCAGAAACTTGGCTTGATTTTACTAGGTGCTGACGAACAAATTCTGGCCAGGCTTGCTGCAAAAAGGCAAAGAAGGCTTGACGATCGCAAATGATTGTTTCTAGGGGTAAGGTGGAAAATAATTGGCGATCGCGTAGAGTTTGAATGAAGCGATCGCATAAAATCTTTGGTAGTCGTTGTCCCCGATAGTGCCAACGCAAAAGAATTAGCAGTAAATCAGATGTTTGCTGGATTAAGTCGGGATCAATGTTGTAAACATACCGCAGAATAAAATCCTTAGTAGCATTCTCACCTAATTGTTCTGGCTTATGTTGTGTCTGTGCTTGATATAGTGCATCAAAATCGCTGCGGTCTAGGGAATTAACTACGCTGTAGCTAAGATGGGGAAATAAATTGCCTATACTGAAAGCAAGCTGCCGTCCTGTTTGTACTAAGTCATAAGGCAGCAAGCGTAACTCTTGTGTATCCTTGTTGACAACAACTACTAAATCTAACGCTGCACCTTGTTGTTGCTGGGGACGATATTGGGATTCGTAGACGTAACGGAAAGCGATCGCATCCTCAAAATGGACTATCTCAAAACCTCGTGCTTGTATTGTTTGCAGCATCTCTGGTTCCGTTAGCAAGCCGTCTGGATCTGCAACTAACGTCAGAGTTGCCACCTGTGGGGTAAATTCTTTTAAAATTTGGTCACGCCAGTTCACGAATAATTCTCCACGCGCATTAGCAACAAGGGTATTAATTCTGGTGTTACCTCAGATTTTTGCTGCATCGCTTCCCGCCAAGTTTCTTCCTCTTGGGTTAGCTGTGCCAATCTGTAATCTCTGACTTGAGGCAGTCCAATACGTTCTATTGCACGTCGTCTTGCTGCAAAAGCATACATACTTTTTTCACGTTCTTTTTCAAGCTGTTGGTGATGTTTTCGTAGCAGTTCTTCATAAATGCCCTTACCTTGAACTAATGCCGTTTCCCAGACTATGCCAAATGCTTTTGTTGCTTCTTCTCCACAGAGGTGTTTTTGAATCTCCACTTCCTCTGTTAATAATTGTTCCCAAATATAACGGGCTGTAGGTAAGAAAACTCGCCCATCATCATTAAGAAATAAGGGCATCATCCTTTGCTGATTCCAATCTTCGGTATAAATGGCAATTCGCCACAGTGACCAAAATCCTTGGACATCTCCTGGTAAGCCTGGGATGGAAATACAAGGGATGGGTTGCCCTTCGGCGAAAACTTGTTTCGCCATAACTATGCCTCGAATTTGAGAATCTTCTAAGGTTAAGTGTTGGGCATTGGCTGTGACTGTTGCTAGTGTTGCATTAAACACAGTGTTTTTTAACTGTTCACCTGTAGGTAAAGTTAAATTCCAAGTGTCACCTTGTTTTTCAGCTATGCCACCATGCGATCGCAAATAATTGATGGTCATTCGTTCAACCCAGTGGGGAATGGGATGATCTATTAGTTGTTGTGCGGCGGTAGGATCTAGTTCCTCGTTTGTTTGGTAAATTGCTGTACTTTCTTTGGCTACTACTAGCTGTTGTTGTACTCGACTAACAACTTCTTGGACTTTGGTATCTAAAGTTTCTGGGTTGATCAGGGTTTCGATATACAAGTCGTCAAATATCAGTCCGGCTTGTGCTGAATCCAGGACATCGCCAGTTTTGTCTACACCAAATTCGCTAAGAATAACTGCCAGCTTTTCTTCCAGTACCTCACGGACGCGATATTCTACGGTGTCTTCAAACACGAAGTTCAAAGCGCGGACAGAGAAAGTTTGTCCAATTCGGTCTACCCTACCAATGCGCTGTTCTAATCGCATCGGGTTCCAAGGAATATCGTAATTAATGACTACATGGCAGAACTGTAAGTTTAATCCTTCTCCACCGGCATCAGTGGAAATTAAAATGCGAACATCTTTGGCAAAGGCTTCTTGAACTTGTTTGCGTTCCTCCATCCCCATTGAACCGTTGAGACAAACTACAGAGATACCGCGCTGAGTTAAAAATTCCCGCAGCATTTTTTGGGTAGGGACAAATTCAGTAAAAATCAGAACTTTGATGTCAGGGTCGCTTTCTTCCTGTTGCAAGCGATAAATCCAGTCTAGTAACTCTTCCGCCTTGGGGTCTGCACCTGCGGCTTCTGTCAGTTTGGCAGCTTCTAGTAATAATTCCACCTCGGCTTTTTCGTTTTTAAATGCTTTGAGTCGGGTTGTCAGGAGTGAATCAACCTGTTCCTGTCCGTCCATTTCTGACCATTCCTCCGCCGCAAACATGGGGAAGAGGGTTAGTTGTTCTTCTGGTTCGCGCAGGACTTCTAACCGCCTTTCTAAAGTGGTGCGAATGGCATGGGTGGAAGATGTTACTAACCGTTGCATTAAAATCATTAAAAAGCCAACATAACTTTTTTTCTGTTTTAGTGCTTGGTTGTAACCTTCACGCACGTAGTCGGTAACTGCTTCGTAAAGTTGGCGGTGCTGGCGATGTTTTACTGACCACGAAACTGGTATAAGCTGAGTTTGTCTTGGTTTAAATAAAGGTTCTCCTTGGGCGTTTATGGCACGGCGTTTTTCGGTACGAATAACGTAAGGTTGTACCCGTTCCCGCGTGACGCTGGAGATATCGGGGAAGGCAACAGGATCTAACAGAGAAATGAGACGATAAAAAGCATCGGTTTTGCCTTGATGCGGTGTGGCAGAAAGCATTAGAAAGTAAGGTGCAGCTTCTGATAGTCCTTGACCGAGTTTATAACGGGCAACTTGGTCGCTACTACCGCCTAAACGATGGGCTTCGTCTACTATGACTAAATCCCAAGCTGCGGCGATTAAATCTTCAAAGCGATCGCGGTTATATTCTGCTAGTTGTTCTTTTGTCCAGCCACGGCGTTTATCCATTGGTTTTACTGAGTCCATTGGACAAACTACTTGGTTAAAAAGATTCCACGGATTTTGGTTTTCTGGGTTGCTATACAGACGCTGCAAAGTTTTGATGTCTTCAGGAAGGATAAGCTGAAATTCTTCGTTAAAATGCAGCCGCATTTCGCTTACCCACTGGCTGACTAAACCTTTGGGGGCAACTATCAGGATACGTCGCACCATTCCCCGCAGTTTCAGTTCCCGCATAATTAGCCCAGCTTCTATGGTTTTGCCCAGTCCAACCTCATCAGCTAGCAGGTAGCGAACGCTATTACTGGAAACTGCTTTTGATAATGCTTTGATTTGATGCGGTAAGGGAATAACAGCAGATTCAATTGGTGCTAGGAGTACATCTTGAGTCAGTGCATCTGCAATGCGGGCAGATGTGGCAATGTAGGCAATACCTGCTGGAGTGGTTATTCCTGCAACGGATAGGGGTTTTAGTGTGTCTGCGCGAACGCGAACTACTGTTTCTTGGTTGGGTAGCCAGATGCGATGGAAGGTATTACCCCAAAGGGTTTGGGTTTCAATAACTTTGCATAATTGGCGATGTTCTTCACTCCACAACCATTCACTTAAGTTTATTCCATGATTGAGTGCCACGAAAATTATACGCTGACAATTGCCATTCCCATTCTAATCGCAGTTTCGTGGTCTACTAATGTAATATTTTTTATATCAAATAACTGTAATCTCCCTCTGAGTTTGTCTTGCAAACGAGTTTTGAGGGGACTAAGTTCTAGCTTCAAGTGTGCGCTAGTTATTTTGAGAACAAATACAATTTTTAATTTTTTGGGTTGAATTGGGAAAGAATGACAGAAAGTTGGTAAATCAGCACAAATTTTTTGACCTTGAAGAGAACCTGACCAAACAGAAGATAATATCAATAAACTATCTGTTACTTTATTAATTAGCTTATTCAAAAGGTGTTCAGGTAGCCTTTCAGATGGAGTTAGGTGAGAATAGTCTTTAAGTTCTAATAACCAAAACGTATCTTTTGTAGAATCCCACCAACCAAAATCTATTTCTGATAAGTTTTGACCATTTAAAATTGTATAAGTAGGGCAGTGTTGAAAACGAAAACTTTCACCGTCTGGTAATGTAATTCTCAAACCACTTTCGTCATAAATTGGCATACTTATGATTGCAAATCTAGTTTTACATCATCTTCATATAGCTGTATAGAAGCATCTATGATGGGATTGTCGGGCATTCCTTCTTTAAGATCATTAAATTTAATAGTGATGATATCTTCGGATTTTTCAATACAGCATAACTGAATACTCTCTTGATGTTGGCGTGCTAGAATTTCAAACTGTTTAATTACAAAGTAACTATGGGTAGCCATATAAATTTGTACACCTACCTGACTGAGAGAATACAGCATATTACATAAAGCAATGATGGCACGAGGATGTAAGTTAGTTTCTGGCTCGTCAATAAATAAAATTGTGCCTTTATTAATTGTTCTATTACGAATTAATGTAGTGATTATACTAATTTTTTTAATGCCTTCTGCTACCTGAGACATTTCATATTTTTCACGTCCTTTTTTGAAAACGAACCTTTTTCTTTCTATGGACAATTCCCCTTGAAACAGCTTTTGTAAATCAGCTAAAACATTTTCTAAAGGTTTATCAAGTTTTCTCAGAGAAGTAGGTATTCTGAGAGCTTGTATTAAATCTTGATAAGTTTGATCAAAGCCAAATATTTTTAGCTGTTCATTTACTGCTGCAATAGCATCCAAAGCCGTAAGAACTTCTTTTGTAGGTAGATATAAAGCATTTAAATCTAGTTTTTTATATACTTCATCTGTACATTTAGTGATAGTAGCTTTTGTGTCTTTACCGAATGAAAAGCTATATTCGTCTCCATTTGGGAATTCTCCTCTTAGCCTAGTTTCAACATTGAGACGATTTCCACTTTTTCGCACAAGTTCACCAAGTTTCTTCTTGCTTGGTTGATAAACCCAAAAAATTTTCTCTGAGAGAATTTCTTTCCAGCTTTTATTATCTGATTCAGAACGTTTAGTATACTCCTCCACACTCTTAGCAATGCAATAAAGCATTTTAAGAATATAAGTTTTACCTGTATCATTCTCTCCAATAATGATGTTAATCTTTTGGTGTTCTCGCCATTCTATTCTTGACAATACCCCTAAATCTTCTACAAGTAGATATTCAAACATTATCTTCCCCTACCCTAGTCAAAGCTTGGTCGTACCACATTAGTAGTTTAGGGTCTTCTTGAAGAATATTTTCAGGGATTTTTTCTGCTACTTCAATAATTGTGCGGTAGTTACGTTCTTGCCATGCTTTCTTGAAACCAGTACGAACTGCTTCAAGGCGAAACTTTTTTATTTGTTTTTGTTTAAACTGCCGATATTCTTCAAATTCCTTGAGCAAAGTTCGCTCTCTGAATTTCTCTCTGTCTACAGCTTGATTGAGGTTCGGAACATACCATCTATCTTTGGCAGCATCTATCAGTATGGCATCTGTTGTCTTTAGTCCTGCTTCTGATGGTGAATTTTGTTCAATTTTTTGGATTCTCTCACGGTAAATCGAAGATTGTTTTAGCCATGAAACAATTTGTGCGGGTATAAGTTCTTCGCCTTCATAACAAAGAAAATTTTCGGTTAGTAAATCACGTAATTCCAGGGATTTTTCATACCTAGACCAGCTTGGTGTTTCCTTCATGAAATTGGGGGTCATTTCTTGAAGTGTCTGAGGTTTTTTAGTAAGTTGTTGCTTCAACCAGAGAATCGCACTTGATTCGTCTGTGATAAAAAGTTCTAACTGGAGAACTTCTTTTACAGTCAAGCGTTTTTTCTGATATTCAGCACCTTGTTCTTCCAAAAAATACATCTCATCATGTTTGGAAAACCGTTGCTCAAGTCCAAGATAAAATTCTGATGCTGATAGTGGTACTGTTGCACCTCGCTGAATATGAAAAGCAACCATGCGGTCAAATAAAAGATAATTTAGTCTTTCGGCAATAATTTCAGACTGACCATTTTCAGAAATAAATACTGGCAGTTGTTTTAAATGGTTTCTTATAAACTCCCAAGCACCTTCTTCTGTACCAGCTTCTAACTTGAAATGTTCTTCTAAGCGAATGTTGGGTTTATAAGCTGAGATGACGAGATCCTGCTTAACAGCTGTACTGGTAACTTGTCGGTAGGAACCTTGCTGTTTATCCAAGGTACGGACATCAGCTACAACAAATCCGGCTGAAAGCATTGCTTCTTGGATAGAATTCCATACAGCGTTACGGGAATTATGAAAAACTACTGTCATCCATCGACCGGGTTTGAGAACACGACAGTATTCTTCAAAACAAGATTGCATTAAGTTTTGGTAATCTAGCAATCCTTTACCCTTAGCTTTATCAACGATAGCTTCTGGTTGTGCGTCGGTATGGACGCGATGCCATGACTCGACAAAGAAGTTAAGGTCAGCATAATAAATATTTTCGCCAAAAGGAGGGTCAGTAAAAATGTAGTCTATTGAATTGTTAGGCAGACCGACTTTAGCAGCAGTACCAGTAGTAATTACAGCTTGGTCAATATTTGTACGAAAGGTAGAAAAGGCTTTTACTAGTCGCTGAAGTTTTCCATCAAGCTGATACCAAGGACTAACTTCTGTTGAGATAGATGGCACATAGTAAACCCCGTTTAAGTCTAATCCAACTTGTGAACCACCTATTTTTCCATACTGAATTGGCTTGTAGCGGTTCAGGATGGACATACCGCGCACTGCTTGCTCAATAAAAAACAAAAGCATATTGCGTATTCGTCTATCTCCTATAGCAACAACTTTTGACCATAAAGTGCCTAAAGCTTGGGCTGCACGAGGAATAAACAAATGGTGAACGCGTGTAAAACCTTTAGGTGCTAAACGCGAACCATGATACATCTGCTTAATTGGAAAATTGTTGGTAGGTATTGTTGTTGGTAACGGAAGTTGTTCTATTAACTTTAAAATTTCCAAATCTTGTTCATCAAGTTGTTTTTCATACTTAGCTTTTTTAATACTATAGTTAACAAATACTGGTATAAACTTAATTCTTTGATGAGGTTCATTAGTTGCTGGATCTAAGAAAGTTTCCATCAACCTTTGCAAATTATCTTTTGTTAATTGTGCAGAACAATTAGGGCAAGGGAATGTATCTCTGACTCGCTTAGTTTCTTTATCTAGTGCTTCTTCTAAGAAAACTATTTCTGTCCCACATTCAGGACAAGCAAAAACTTCACTCCACACTGTGTAGTTAATTTGACCTTTTGTTTTTCCATCTGTGTGCAGGGTTTCATACATCCAGCCGATTTCCTGCTTGAGTTCATCTAAAATTCGCTGGGCTTCACGCTCAAAAGCTTCGACATTAAATGGCAGATTGTAATTTGCCTCAATAAAAGTAGCAGCTACACCTAAATCATTCAATACGGCTCGACGAGAACCCCATTTAGGGGCTGGCAAATCTGCCGCTTTTCGTTCAGTTTCCACTTTGTATCTGAAATCTGGATCTGGTTTAGCACACATTTGGGCAGCTACACCTGTCATTCCAGAGCCAGCAAAAGCATCTAAAACAATATCGTCAGGTTCAGTATAGTGGAGAATATAGCGGGCAATCGCCTTATGCGGAACCTTTGTGTGGTAACTGTGAGCTGTAAAAAGACCATCTGTTTTACCTTCGCTTACATCTGCTGTAAAAGGTTCTCGCTGATAATTATCTGTATCTAAGTTGTAATTTTTACCGAATTGCTCGATAAAGTCAGCAATCCAAGGATTGGGACAAGCAGTATAATAAGGTGGATCAGAAATTGCCAAGATATCCTCATCTTCACCCAGAGGAAATCCCTCAATGTTGCGAAACTCAGGTTCTTGCAGCTTTTCTCGGAGTTTTTCTAAGAAATAAGTACGCCTTGCTTGCTCACTCTCAAAAGATATGCCAATGCACTCTACTGAGCCTGTTGACCCAGTAGCGATTTGCTCAAATAAGTTAGGGA
The DNA here is from genome assembly GCF_054880495.1 of Nostoc sp. Classification (NCBI taxonomy): domain Bacteria; kingdom Bacillati; phylum Cyanobacteriota; class Cyanophyceae; order Nostocales; family Nostocaceae; genus Nostoc; species Nostoc sp. Next base: position 167,106 of record NZ_JBTYKD010000104.1, on the reverse strand, counting down.
TGTAGGGGTTTTCGGTCATTCGTATATCCTACTCCACAACAATCCTTACCTTAGCTGAATCCTTACCTTTTGTTAGGTGACTAAGATAATCTTCAAACCGCTTTCTCATCTCTTGCACAGTACAAGGCGAACCTCCAGCTAGCAAAGCCTTTTGTAAGTCTTGCGACTTCACCACCACTTTCGCCAAACCGGAAAGCACTTCCTTAACTGCTTGAATAAACTCATTTGTTAGGGGGTTAGGTAGAGCCTGCGATGTCAAAAACTCATCTACTAACTGTCTTTGCTCAGTTTTGAGTAAATTCAAATTTTCTCGCGTTGTCGGGTCTTCCAAATTTGCCAGTAGTGTCTGCGTCCAGTTAGCCAAAATTTGATCTAACTCAGCTTCAATCTCTCCTAAATTGCTACTAGCAGGTATCTCTATTGCCTCAGTTGCCGGTTTAAACTGACAGTGAGGACAAATTGCTGTGGCTTGCAATTCCTGTTCAGTCAATACTGCACAAGTTTTCAAACTTGCCAGATTATTTTGCCAATCCCGGAACTGACTAGCTGGCATTAAATCTATTGTCGTCAATTTCTGTAAACTTTGCGATCGCACATCTTTAAGCAACTGGGTTTTGAGCCTGCCTTCATTTACACCTAGTCGCGCAGTAGTATGCAATGCCATGTAATTTTGGATGTAATGCTGCTTCAGGTCTGTTAGTTTTTGCAAGCTTTGCTGGCGAAAACTAGCTGTAGAACGCTTGTGGGAATTTAAGATATCTGTCAGAATTTCTCCCTGCAACTGTCGCATTTTAGCTAACCAAGGATGTTCACTCGGTAACACTGCCTCGGCTATTGTCAGGTAAGATGCAATTGCTCCCAAATTAGTGAGTAAATCTTGTAGTGCGGTAATTTCTGCCAGGGTTTGCAAACCACTACGGTGTGTAGTGATTTCTTGCTCTTCATAGCGGAAGTTTTTCAGCTTACCTGGAGTAGTAAAAGATTGCAGTGACTCCAGAAAAGTTTTAGTTCGGTCTAAATTAGAGCGATATTCATTTTGTAATACATCAGTTAAAAGATTTCGTCCCCAGAAAATTAACCCAGTTTGTAATTTCTGCCGTGCTAATACAATTTGATTAACTGTTTCAGTAACAGCTTTCTGCAATTCTTGAACTGCTTCATCTTTACCCTGAGTGATCAACTGAGCCATTCCTGGTGTCAATCCTAATAGCTCAAATAATGCTCTCAGTGCAGGTAAATTCCAATCTTTCGGTTGTTCAAGGTGCTTAAAGTCAATTAATTCCTCAACAGAAGTAGTTACCAAAATATCCAAATTATTAGCATCAAACTTGTTACCTGGAACTGCTAATACTATATCCCCGTTGTAAACTAATGCCGCCAACAAAACCACTACCCACTGAGGTTCTAGGCGATATTGACCAGGAGCCATATACTCCACACCCAACACATCCTGAATAATTTCTACACGGTTGAGAACTTGGCCAGAACCCTTTTGCTGTAGAAGAGACAAAATATACTTGGCATATTTGGAGCTATGAACATCGAGCTTGTCGCCATCGAGTAATTCTAAAGCATAAAGAACTGCGATCGCTTGCTGGGTTTTGCTGCTACCCTTAATAAAACCCAATGCGGCCTGTGCAGCTTGGCTTCTGTTCGCACTGGTAATCAGCACATTAAAAGTAGGATATTCTGGTGCTTGATCGGTAAAATGACCAGCCAAACAGCCAGAACTAATTGTATTGAGAAGATCGCGTACATTTGCACGCGCACCACTCGCTGTTTTAACACCCTTCATCCATTCCAAAAATGATTTACTTTTTCCTTGGTGAGTAACTTCAAAGGCTGTTGTTATATGTTCTTGCAGCCAATTAACCAAATTACGTAAAAAGCTTTTTGCCTTATCTTCATAACTTCTCTTCGCTTGTCCCGATGAAGTTGAACCTAAGTCTAATGCAGCTGCATACTTGTTCAAATTCTGCCGAAAGGTATCATCAGGCTTTGCTAATTCAAAGAAAACCTCGTCAGCATTTTTTTCTTTTTTATAAGATGGCGGTGGCGGGTCAAAAGGTGGAATAAAGTACAGATAAAAATCTGTTGATGGAACTGCGGTAGAACGGTCATTTGGCGCACCAAAAAACAAATAGCCTTGGCGAGTAGCTTTTTTGGTTGTCCACTCTAACTCATGCTCCCAAATGCGATAACCAGTGACATAAGTTTGGTCTGTGCATTCCAGCACCTGCTGGAGCGCTAAAAAATAATATTTGTCTAACTGTGAACTATCGAGACTCTCCGATCGTTTATCAATTAAAGCATCGTAATCATCTGTTTTCTTTAAATCAATATAATATTGACGGTTATTAGTGTTAGAAGAAATAAACTGCCCACTAACCGTTTTATAAATTTCCCGCAATACCGTTTCAATTTGGGAGAGCAAATCATCCGCAGGCTCACCCCCTAACTCTGCTACTACTGGGTCATAAAGACATAAACTGTCTCTTAACTCATCTGGTGTTGCACCCAAAGGTGAGTAAATATCTCCTAGAGTTAAACGATGTACTGATAGCGCGGCGATAATTCGCAATGCCATTGGCTTATAGATAGGACGAGTCAAAGCTTGCTGAATGCGTCCTTCTAGCACCTGGGAACAATCAATCACTGCGCGAATATCAGGAACTGCGCGGAAGGAAGAGTTTTCTTTGAGATTATCCCAGTAGCTATCGTAAGCAATTAAACCCGGTGCATCTTGCGGCATATTTTGGCTGACCAATTTTTGCATCATCAGAGACAGAGTTTTCAGCACTTCCCGCTTTTCAGCAACAGTAATTCGCTCAAATGTATCAATATAATCCGGGTGGATGGGAAACAGCCTGACAAATTCATCCATTCGCTCGTTCATATTGCCGTAGAACTTTGCGAAAGGAGTTAAATGCTCTCGAATTTTTGTTAGTTGGTCTGCGGTTTTCTTTAACAGACGTTCTGCAACTACATATTTAATATCTCTACGAGCAATTAATATTTGCTCAAAACGGTCTTTAACTCGGCGAATTGCATCAGCTACAAATGCAAAACGAGGATTATCAAATAAAGTTTCTTGCAAACCTGCAATAATGCGGAACCTCAAATCTTTGCAAACTTCGCCCAATTCCCGCAAAAAACTGAGGTCGAGAAATAGCGCTTGGTCTTTACGACTGCGTAAATAGTCTAGGAGTTCATCTACCACAAACAGCAAACCTTGCTCAGGAAACTGTTCCTGAAAAAGCGCCATCATATCTTCAAATGCACCCTTATGATTAGAGATTGTATCCCTTGAGGGAAACTGAAATCCAATCCCCCAAGTTAAGAGTGCTTCTTCTAACTGAGAACAGACAACTTCTCGCAAATCCATTGTTGTCGAACCCAGTTCTATGCGAATCACCTTGAACTTACCAGCAATGGGACGCGCACTTTCAGCAACTTGAGGATTTTGCAGATAGCTAGAAAGTTCTGTATGTTCTGCGATCGCACTTATCACTGACATTAAATGCGACTTGCCAGTACCGTAATTTCCGACAACCAGAATACCTTTATTATCAGCAGGCTGCTCAAATTGCAAATTCGGAAAAACTACAGATGCTAGACGATCTGCCATTTCTTGAGAAATTACATAAGTGGAAACCAGTCGCTGTGCCTCAGCTAATTCACTAGCATCCTGTAATTGAATTACAGTCTCAATCGGCTCAAATTGAATTAACTCACCGTATTTCATAGCAGCATTTTTACTCTAGTTATTAGCTTTAGCTGGCTTCCATCTGTTCGAGGTTAACGATTAAAAAATCCTCTACAGGATAACGACGGTACTCAGGATGTCCTGATTCAGCATAAATTAAGTTATTGTTCTCAATATTACCGTGCCATCTAGCCACAATGGTACGATTGCGGGCTAATTTTTGGAGACACTTTAATGGCTCAAGGTTGAGAGAAGTATCAAACAGAATCTCCAAGTGTTCTAAAAAAATTACCCTATTATCAGGATTCCCAATTATTTTTCTTAATAACTCTTCTGCTTTTAAAAAATGCTGCCGTTGTGTCACCTCTAGTAACTCTCGACTCAATTCTAGGTTGACATTTATGTATCTATTGTTACCGAATTCGGCAATTTTTTCAAAGTTGATTTTTTGAGTGCGATCGCTTTGCCTGCCGCAGGCATCACATGGAACTATAATCAGCCGATAGTACAGTTCTGCGGCTTGGGGAAAATAGCTGCTAATTTTTGTGGATATTAATTCATATTCAGCAATATTTGGTTGTTCAGGCTGCGTGTTCACCTCAGACGATAACTTTGCGGATGAAGAAGAATTTTCATTTGTTTCCCTGTCTTCCTGATCCTGAGTTTCTGTGTCTGCCATTTGAAAGGCAGTTGACTCTACTGCGTCATCTGTTGCTTGATAACGTTCGTCGCAAATTTCCTGATATGCACAAAAGCCGCAATTAGCGTGGGAAGAATTAGCCAGGAAATTTCCATCCCAAATCTGTTGAACTAAAATTTCTGCCTCTTGACCAGTGTTTTGCAATTCTTCAATGCTAAATGAGTGCAAATAATCATGCCGCAGGTAAGCTATGTGAGCATTAGTGCTTCCTGTTGCTTGTGCATAAGCCCAAAGCTGAAAGCGGTGATGTTGTGGGTCTATTTCTTGGTCAGTTTTGAAATCTAGAACCCAGTCTTCTCCTAACAAATCAACAATACCGTTAAAGGTCAAGCGCCCAATATTCAAATTTACAGGCAATTCCCACTGCCCTTTTTGAAACAAGGCAAAATCTGCCACCTCATCAAATCGCCGTGCTAGCTGCAAAGCCTCATCAACATATTCTTTTGCCAAACTAACGTCAAATCCTGCTAGTGTTTCTAAGTCGCGGATATCCCGTTCTAAAGCCAAGTGTGCCAAAGTTCCGACTCGCCTTGCCCTTCCAACACCTGAGCCAATCCCTGGATGACCTTGTATAAACCGATAAGCAAACCGTTTGGGACATAAGGCATACTCACTTAAAGCAGTGACAGGCAATTCAAATAAACCCGATCCGACAGAATTGATTAGTAAACTATGAGGTTCTGGTGGTAAAGGCGGTTCTGGTGGCACCGGGGGTTGTGCTAATTCTGAATTAAAAGGAATAGTATTTATAGAAATTCCCGCAGCAGCTAAACCAGTGGACAGCCTAGATAAACTCCCACCAGATTCATCGGTTGCAGTCAGAATTAGTTGATCTCGCGCACGGGTTAAAGCTACATACAGTACCCGCAACGCCTCTGCTTCTTCCCTTCTTTTACGCAAATGCTCCAAACAAACGTAAAGCACAGGTTTTTGAGTTTCACCTTGCTCATCCTCTAGCTTCAAAGCAACACCGTATGCAGGATCAAAGTAAACTGTTTCGCTGGGATGGGATTGGGAACGAGCTAAATCAGGAATAACTACTACTGACCACTCCAACCCTTTAGCAGCATGGATAGTCATTAAAGCCACTGCATCATTAGCTGATAAAGGTAAACGGGGTATTTCTATTTCTGCTGCTGCTAACCGCTTGAGACGACGGACTGCGGCAAACACATCACTACTGCCATGTTCTAACTGCTGTACTAATTCTAGAAAACCTCGCCAGTCAGCTTCTCGCCGTGCTGCACCCGGTAAGTTAGTAATGACAGCAGTGTAACCAGTTAGATGATTTGCTAGTTGCAAAAGGCGAGTTGGGGGTTCTAAATTGCGATCGCGCAACAGTTGACCCAATACAAGTATTGGTCGCTGCAATTCAGGAATATCAGATGATTTTAGTTTTTGCCACCAGTTAGTTTTCGATTCTTCGTCTTTTTCTGTGGTCTTCTTTTCCTCTTGGCTTTGAATGAAAGTAAACAGAACTCTATCACTAACTGCAAAAAACGGACTACGCAGCACTGCCACTAAAGCTAAATCGTCACTGGGATCAGCCAAAAAACGCAACAATGCCCAACCATCTTTAGCTTCCCTTGTGGCCAGTAAATTACCACCGCCAGCCAAAGCGACAGGAATTCCCACACTTTCCAAAGCTTCGCCGTAAACTTCCAACGGTTCCCATGTGCGAGACAATATTGCAATATCTCCAGCCAGCATTGGACGCAACATCTGAGTTTTTTTATCGTAAACCGGGGTTTGGTCATCTAGCATTTGTCTGAGTAGTTCCGCTATATGACAAGCTTCTACTCTTAAACGCTGAGGTTTATTGATGTCTGACTCGGCTTGTACTGTATAAACTTGTACTGGTGGGTAAGAATTAGGGCAGTCTGCGCGATGAGCATCTAAATTTTGGTGTATATTACCTAGCAATGGGGCAAATATATTGTTGATATTATCCACCAGTAGTTTGTGAGTGCGGAAGCTAGTGGTTAAAATCTCTTCATTTCCACCACAACTGGTAATGCGATCGCGCCAACTATGAAATACTTCAACATCAGCACGGCGAAACCCATAAATTGATTGTTTAGCATCCCCGACTATAGTTAGTAAAGTATTTTGCGTCAGTAATTGTAATATCTCCGACTGAACAGGGTTAGTATCTTGAAATTCATCGACTAAGAAAGCCTGCCACCGTTGAGCATAATAAAACTGTACTTGCTCATCTTGTAAAGCTCGCAGTGCGCCAATTTCTAAATCTGCAAAGTCCAAAACACGAGAACGGTGTTTCTCTTGATTAATATGTCTTTGTACTAAACTAAACGCTTCTTGCAGTGCTGGTAGCATAGTCTTTAACTGCTCATCAGCCACACCAAATTCTAGAGTTACTAAACCATCTTTAAGAGCTTTTTGGACTAATTCTCGCAGTTCATTGATAGTTTTTTTAACAATTTCTAAGGCTCCCTCTGGCCAATTCTTTTTACTACCAAAATTAATTTTGAGTCCAGCTATCACCAATAGCGATTCTATAATATTTTCTCCCGACTCTACAGCATTCATTGCTTGCAAAGCTGGTTGACGGGTTTCTACTTCCAAGCGATCGCTTGCTTGTCCCACATAAGTTTGTAAAGTGATGCGTGCTTGTTTCCAAGTTGGATGCTGCAACAACTCACGAAGAGCTTTTGCTTGTAACTCCTGTGCCAATTGCTGCCATTTTTCAGTACCCTGTACTAAAGCTTTCTCAGCAGCAATTGGGTCTTTAAGTAATGTCTGCAAACTTTGGGACATCAAAGAGTAAGGAATTTTTTCGTAAAGCTCTACTGGCAAAGAATCCAATGCTTCATCTAACCACTGGCTTACCCAAAGAATTCCCTCCAGTTTATCTAAAACTGTAAAATCAGGTGGCACATCCGCAGCTTGGGAATGTTCCCGACAGATTCGCATTGCCAAAGCGTGGATAGTACTAATTTGAGCCGCCTCAAGTTCTGCCAATAAGTCAGAACGTTCTGGTAATTCCTGACTGACTAAAAGACGAATGCGCGATCGCAACTCCGCAGCCGCTTTTTCTGTATATGTAACTGCAACAATCTCTAAAGGTGAAAACTCACGCACCCGCAAATGATACAAGTAGCGTTCGGCAAGCATATAGGTTTTACCAGTGCCCGCACCTGCTATGACTGCAACACTACCATTGGCATAGGCTGCTTTTTGCTGTTGTTCAGTCAAACTCATAGGTTAATTCCTTTGCGGCTTTGGCGAGAACCTTTACGACAAACTAAGTCGTAAGGACAATACTGACAGGCATCTTGATCGACATCCGGTTCAACTGCGTAATATCCTGTGTGCAAGAAAGTTTTGATTTTTTGAGCGATCGCTTCTAGTGTTTCTTGGCTTGGTTGTTTCTTAGGAAGCTTTTTGCCCTTGGTTACAGAATAATAATAAGCTTCATGTACTGTTTCCCCAGGAAATAAAGTTGTACTAGCGAAGTGAATATATAGAGGTAGTTGAATATCTACATTAGCTTTACCAGATTCATCTTTGATACCCTTTGGCACTTGAGAACTGGTTTTGTAATCTAATAAAACTAAACCTTGGGGAGTGCGGTCTATTCTATCAATTACACCTTTAATATTTAAGCCGTGCCATTCTCCACTAAACTCTTTCTCTACATGGAAAAACTCTGCCTCTGATTGACGAAAATCAGCTTGCACACAGGCACGCCCTAAAACTTTTAAATGTTCTATTCTCCGAGCTTCCCAGGCTGACAAGACAGGTAACTCTAAATCTTGTTCTGCTTGCACAAAAGCAGATTGTAAATTCTCTGTAATTCTGGTTAAATCTGAAGTATTTAATAAAGCTAGTTCCAAACTACGGTGATACAGAGAACCTCTTAATCCTGAACTTAATTCTTCTTCAGCTTCTTCCAACTCTGCCAATTTTAAAACTTTATTAGCAAACCATTTAAAGGGACATTGACCCAAAGCAGTTAGTTGAGATGCACTAAATACTCGTCGATCCGGGTCTAATGGCAGACCAATTACTCCATCATACTCATCATAAGGGTCTGCTCCTTCTCTTCGTTTTTCCACATTCCAAGCATGAACTGCCTGTGGTAAAACATCATCGTCTGGTAAAATTTCACGTCGAAGATAAATTTGTCGTGCCTCTTCTAAGCTGGCAACAGGTAAAGGTGGAGGTTGCACAACTTCCAATCTCAATCGGGACAAATAAGGACTGGGTAAAGTGGCTTCCTTACCAATCAGCTGCGGATAAGAAAAAGTCAAGCTTTGGGTAGGAGTTTGTAGTAAAGCGTAGAATGAAATTAATTCTCTTCGCGCTGCTTGTGCCGCATCCTCAAACTCAAACCCCTGTTGGCGCAGTAGTTTACGTTCATAGAAATCCAATATTGGGTCATCTTGTACTAGCGCTGGTAAAATACCTTCTACTGCACCCAAGACAAAAACGTGCTGAAATTTTGCTCCAAATAAGGAAAGGGGTGTATGTAATTCCACACCTCCTCTACCAGGTTGGGCAGGCACTGTCACCAGTGCTAAACTGCCCATAACATCCGCAGCAAATTCTCCGAAAGTGATGACCTCCTCTTCTGGTTTCGACAAGTCCACCAGCACTTCCTGAAATTCATAATAAGCAACAATCTCCCTAGCCCAACGTCCTGCACCTTGACGCAAGTTAAACTTATTCAATACATCTTGCATCCGTTCTACCCAATTAGCGCGAGTATCTTCGTACTGCCAATCGAGCAGGGAAAGGTTAACGCCCAAACTTTGCCATGCCAAAAGGTCAGATGGATGCTGTTTACGAGCTTCTTGCCAAACTTGGGCAGACAAAAAAGAACACAAGGGATGCCTAAGCAATCTGGCAGTTAACTCAAAGGGAAATTTTTCTTCGATAACTTCCAATAGTAACTGCACCCAAGCTCCCAGCCTAGTGGCGTTTAACGGTACTCCATAAAGAGCGCGTACTGGTAATTTGTACTCGTAAGCTACATCTAACACTGACGGGCCATAGAGTGTATCATCCCTAGCTACAAGCACAATTTCATTTGCTGGCGTTCCTTGGCTGAGAAGATTTTTTACCTGGGCTAACGTGCCGCGTACCTCTGATTCCAAGTGTGGATAAATGTAGGCTTTGACATCAGGGGGAACTATTGTTGTATTAAGGAAACAATTTTGCAGTTGCTCGCCTAGTGAAATAGTCGTTTCTTCCAAGGCTTGTACTTCCCAGCCCTTCTGCTGTAACCATTCCACAGCTTTTTTAGTATCGACAAAGTTGCTAGACTCTGGACAAGGCAATACCATCACACTGTCATCATCTGCGATCGCATTTAAAAAGTTAAGTTGGTCAATGCGCGGATGAAAGTAACCATAAATCAGAACGGGTTGACGTTTGGTAATAACGTTACTAGCCTGCCACAGAACTTCAGCAGGATCTATCATGCCCTCCTCTCTCAGCAAACTTACGTATGTTTGAGTCAAAAGAGCTAGTTGTTTAGTACGGTTACTATTAGCAGCAGCCAATGATTTTAGATTAATTCCGGCACGCAATATAGCTTTGACGGCAGAAGACAGAGCGCGTGTAGTTCCTTCAACATCAGATGTTTGAATAACTGTACCTACTGCTGTATGCAGCAAGCGTAATGCGATTAGTATTGGTGCAACTCGAATACCTGCTTTTAGCAAACTTTGTTTTCCCAAAGTTTCTAAGCTTTGGTGTGGTACTTTTAATGCTCGTGCTGCAAGTGAAGTTGGGGTAATTACCTGAAGATAAGGATACTTAGCTAACTGCTGGATTAAATAGCTATGAGGTAGGCTGAAGTCAACAAGTCGCTTCATTTAATTATGGTTGCCAATTTTTGAGGTTCAGTTTTGGCTTCCCTATGATGAAAGTCCATCTTCCTTGAGTTATAACCTCAGTACTCATAACTGTCTATACATCTCATACCGAATCACGAGATGCGATCGCCGGATTAAGCGATCGTGATTCTTATTTGCACACTATGGAAACAAAAATTTTGTGCGTGTACAAATGCTGCGATCGCTCCATGCTAGCGGCTATAGGTAAAGTGAAATAGAGTGCGATGCCTGCGGTGGGCGGTTACGCCATCGCATCCCTCGCTTTCCTCAAGCTGTTGATTCAGCTTTACACTTGGGATGCGTAGGCGCAGCCCGCCGTAGGCATCGCCACTGAATTTTGAAGCAAATATTCCCAAATCCTTACAGGGAAAACGTTTGCAAAATTGTACAACTTTTTTATACTTCTACAGCAGGCGATTTTAGCTGACGAGGAAGAGAAGAAGCTGGTTTTGTCCTCGGATATTCGATTTAAGGATTTTGAGCCGCAGCTACTTGATGGGTATGCCATGCTGCTGCTGGAGAATAACCCTGAACTAGCAGAGCAGATTTTGGCTGAGAAACCATCTGCTCAAACTGAGTCCCAGACTGTTGAAACCACTGCAACCTTAACGCCTGTGACTACTCCAACCGATCAGGATTCACCTGATCTTATTCAGGACAGTGAACCACAAGTAGTAGACAGTACCGCATTGAGTTCGCTTGTTGCAGCTGGTTCAAGAGCGATCGACGGTTTGGTAGATACCAGTCAAAGCTTGATTTTTTTGGGGACACCGGGAGCAGGTAAATCTGTTTATCTTGACAGATTGTTCTAGTTCTATCGCTTCCCACTTGGAGCTAAAACCACTGTTTGGATAGGACCAAGGGCACTGGCACCAGCGGCTTTTACCCCGACACTCAATCCCTTGATTGGTAAGGGTCAAACTGGTACTCTTTCCCGGTTTGCACTCTTTAACCCTGTAATTTACCGGACTGGCTTTGATGGCGCTGGTTTAGCTTTTGCTTATCGGTTTAATAATCAGATCCGACTCAGTGCAGGTTATGTAGTAGATGACGGTCTAGCTAATAACCCTGCTGGTGATGCAACTAATAGAGGAGGGCTGTTTGGTAATTCCTATTCGGCCGTTACTCAATTAACCTTCACACCTAGTCGTAAAAGCCGCTAACAAATACCCACTTTCAAGCAGTACAAGATGTCACAAGTTTTGTACTGCTACTGCACATATCTATCTTTAGGCATAGAAAAATTTCATTCTGATTTCATTTTCTTATGAAACTCTATGAATAGGGTGAACGGTAAGACATTTCAGATATTTATATACCTTCATTGGTGACAAGTGATTGCTAAAAATATGTTAGCCAGGGGTAAAATTCTCTGGTTGAGGCTTTCCCGTCAACTGCTTCAACCGAGGCGCTTGGCTTTCGTGGAAGCTTGCCTGATTGGTCTAGTTTCTGGGTTAGCGGCAGTTCTGTTAGGACAGGCAGTGGATTGGGCAGGCGCATTGCGAGTGCGTATTTCTTACCATTGGCCTGCCTACTTAGTATTACCAGCTATTGGACTAGTAGGGGGACTTTTAGCTGGTTGGCTAGTAGAACGCTTTGCACCTGAAGCATCAGGTAGTGGAATGTCGGAAGTGAAAGCGGTATTGGCTCGCGTACCGATGCCGTTAAATCTGCGGATTGCTTTGGTGAAGTTGATCAGCGCTACGTTAGTGTTGGGTTCGGGAATGCCTTTGGGACGGGAAGGGCCAACTGTCCAAATTGGGGCAGCCTTGGCAAATCAACTTAGTAACTGGGTACCGACTTCACCAGAGCATCGTCGCCAACTGATCGCCGCCGGAGCCGGGGCGGGATTAGCTGCGGCTTTTAATGCACCGATCGCAGGTGTGCTTTTTGTAGTGGAAGAATTGCTCCAAGATGTGTCAGGTATCACTCTTGGTACTGCGATTTTGGCTTCTTTCATCGCTTCAGTCATCTCCCGGCTTTATGGTAGCCACAACCTGGATCTAAATCATTTAAATTTAGGTCTTCCCGATACAACTTTCTTCGCTCAGGAAATCCCTTTCTACTTGATTTTGGGAGTACTGGCGGGACTTCTAGGCATTCTATTTAATAAAGGTATCCTTGAGAGTCTAGCAATTAACCGCCGCCTGCTACATGTGAGTTTACCCTGGCGAATTGGAATTGCTGGGTTAGTCAGTGGTTTGGCGATCGCCTTGTTACCTGCTGCCTTTCGGGATCATGCTGGGCTGAGAGAAATTTTGCTTGCGGGTAATACTAACTGGTCATTTGCAGCGATCGCTCTTTTAGTTCAGTTTACCCTAATTATTTTTACCTACGGCTCTGGAGCGCCAGGGGGTTTACTAGTTCCAACCTTGGTGTTGGGAGCTGCCCTTGGTTATTTAGTGGGTGCTGTTGAACACAGTTTACTGGGAATGAGTGCTGCAACAGTCTATGCTCATGTCGGCATGGCTGCTTTTTTTAGCGCCGTCTCTAAGGTACCAATTACAGCAGTCGTCATTGTATTTGAGATGACAACAGATTTCAATCTGGTGCTACCGCTAATGATTGCGTCTGTGGTTGCCTATTTAGTAGCAGAAAAAATTGACCATCGATCGCTCTACGACCTTCTACTAGAGTGGAAAGGGATTCACATCACCAAGGAGCCTAGCACAGAGGGACTTCTAGCACAACTGAGTGCTGTAGATGTGATGCAACGGCGTGTGGAAACTCTCTCTAGCCAAATGAGTACTGATGAAGCAGTACAGGCATTTTCTGACTCTCACCATCGCAACTTCCCAGTTTTAGAGAATGGTAAAGTTGTTGGTATTATTACTCAAAAAGATTTAGTTAATATTGCTTCGCAACAGTTAGGCAAAGATACAACTATTAGCAAGATTATGACACCAGAGCCAGTGACAGTAACTCCCACAGCTACACTGGCTCATGTACTGCATATACTCAATCGTTATCACCTCAGCTGCTTGCCTGTTACAGAAGGTCGCAAGCTCATAGGAATTATTACTCGTAGTGATATTATCCGTGTAGAAGCAGAGCAACTGAGTGGTAATAGCGAACAAATAGAACGTAAATCAGCACCTTCTTATGTGGTTTACCAAACTCGCGCTCCAGCTACAGGCAAAGGAAGGTTGTTAGTACCACTTTCACATCCCCAGACAGCTGAGACTTTATTAGAAATGGCAGTTGCGATCGCCAAAGATCGCAATTACGAAATAGAATGCCTACAAGTGATTATCGTTCCGTCTAGCCGCATCCCATCGGAAACACCAGTGCAAACCGCCAAAAGTCTTCAACTTTTGCAACAGGCAATATTATTAGGAGAGAAATGGCGGATTCCCATTCACACCCAAATCCGAGTTACACATAATGTTGCTGGGGCAATTTTAGAGACTGTCAAAGATAGACATATTGATTTGGTGCTGATGGGATGGAAAGGCAGTACATCAACTCCTGGTAGAGTTTTTAGCCGAGTGGTGGATACCATAATTCGACAGGCAGGTTGTGATGTTATCTTGGCTAAATTAGATGATAAAAGATCCTTTGACCGTTGGTTGTTGCCAATGGCAGGTGGCCCTAACTCCAGCCAAGCAATTAAGTTATTACCTGCTCTGGCTTCTTTAAGTACATCACCTCAAATCAAGCTATGTCAGGTTTTCCAGCCTAATAACTCCATTCCTGATACAACATTACTAGATAAATCTGTTCACTTTCTGCAACGCCGAGTTAGTGGTAAAGTGGTAGCTACTCCAGTTCGTGCCAATTCTGTTTCTGATGCTGTCCTCAAGTGTGCAGAACAAGACAATAGTGATGTTATTGTTCTGGGAGCTAGCCGTGAAAGCCTACTGCAACAAGCGATTCAAGGAAATATTGCCGAGAATATTTCTCGCAAGAGTAATTGTACGGTTATCATGGTAAAAACTTAATTACATAGGCGCAACCCGTCCATCGGCGGCTGTAGTCACCGTGTAACCTTCTTTTTGTACTGTATAACTCAATACAGTTCAGTTAAGGATTTTTGGTACTGATTTTAGACATGTAGAGACGTAAAATTTCGCGTCTTTACTAAGGTTTTTGGGCTTAACTGAACGGTATTAGTGTATGGGTAAGACTGTCGCAAAGAGCCGCTTCATCATCTACAAGTAATACGTGTGGCATTGTTCATTCCAAATTAACCTTAGTTTTTTCTAATTATATTTTGTATTAACAGGTATATTTTTGACATCTTTCTCTCGAAATGAATTTGTTAAATAGTAAGGATAAAAACCTTATAACCAAGAAAATTTAAGTTTAATCATGACTGCTTAATTTACTCTTGACTATTACTGTTCCTTGTTGGGGAAATTTTATCGTAAAACTTGTTCCACCTCCTACTTCGCTATCTACATAAATTTCTCCATGATGTATTTCTAAACACTTTTTAACCACAGCAAGTCCTAGTCCACTGCCAACAATCTTGCCTACATTATTAGCACGATGAAAAGGCTCAAATAAATGCTCTTTAAATTCCGAAGGAACTCCTATACCATTATCTTTGACTTGGAAAAATATTGCGGATGATTCACAACTAAGAATTAAGAAAATACTTCCCTCTGGAGGTGAATATTTAATTGCATTTGAGAGTAAGTTACTCAGAACCGAATAAAGTATATTTTCGTCTAATTTGGCATGAGTACAGTTCCCTTGGCTGATAAATTTAATAGTATGCTGTTGTTGATTAGAAAATTGGAGGTCTTCTATCAAATTAATGCAAAATGCTTCCAAATCTATCAGTTCTGGATGAAATTCTAATTTCCCAGCTTCTGCCCTAGTCAAAGTTAAAATATCGGTTAGTAACTGGTTCATTGACCTAGCAGAAGATTGAATGCGATACAGATTTTTAAGTTTCTTCTCTTCCGTCCACTGCTGATTACTTTGAGCCAATAGTTGAGCCGACCCCAATATAATACTCAATGGTGTACGAAATTCATGGGATACCATTGAAAAAAAGCGTAACTTCAATTCGCTAAGTTCTTTTTCTTGAGCTAAAGTCTGTTGAATAGCTTCTGCTTCTTGGCGCTTTACTAATTGTTGATAAAGCAAGGCATAAACGCCTAATAAAATGGCAAAACTCAAGAAAGTACCGAGGAATTCAATCAACATCCGATTGCGGATATTCTCTTGGGAATGTCTGACCGAGATTTGTAGTAACTGTTCCTCCCTAGCTTGCATTTGAGTAAGCGTTTCGCGGATTTGATTACGGTTTTGGTTACTTTGAGTAACTAAAGGTGCTTGAATAGCAAAGCTTGATTTACCTGCTTCTCTGAGGTTAATCGACTGTTTAGATAATTGAACTCTTTGAGCAATAAGGAATTTTAGCTTCGTTATTTGCTGCTGTTGATAAGAGTCATCAGCAAGTTGTTGCTGCAATTTTTTAACTTTGGCATCCAGGCTTTGCATTGCCTGATAGTAACGTTTGAGTTCTGATTGCTCTCTATAAAGAATATAACCCCTGCGTCCGGCTTCTGCATCGGTTAGTGTAGCGAAGATGTCAATAACATTTTTCATTACCTCATGTGTGTCTTTCACCTGATTGCTACTTTCAATTAACTGAGTAGCATTTTGGTAAGAAATCAGACTAGCTGTACCCATTAATAATAAGCTCAAGCCAAAGCCAGAGGCAATCCATTTCCTTTCCAGTGACCATTTCATAGAAAAAATTAATTAATCATTAATGGTTCAGAGTCCATATCTTATCCAAGACCTTACATCAAAGTAAAGATTTTTCCAATATTAAGCTTAGTTAAAAAACTTTCTTACTAACCGATTTCTACCCGATTTTTGCCTTTTATCTCCACAACCAGTTGTTAAAATAGTAATTAAATTAAAACTCTCTTGCACTAAAATATCTCCAAATAAATTTAATTGTTTGTTTGGAGAATTTTAATTTTATATAGTAAGACTCATGTTTTATTTTAAAAAACTCATTACAACTCAAAAATCCAAACCCTTCTTGACCATTACCTGCTAAACCAAGTGAGTTATCTAAATCAAAGCGGGTTGATAGATTTTCATGAAATAAACTCTGATTATCTTATTCTATCATCTCTAATTTTTAGGCATCATACTGAGGATTTAAAAATATAAGTGAGGAAATTAAATTGCCGTGTCTTCATTTAAAACTTTTGAAGAGAAACAATCAAAAACTCAGACTTTACCTAGTTTTGAGTTTTTCAAAAGAGTTGGTCAAATAACTGGTGGCACACTCTTATCAATTACTATGCTATCAAGTTCCGTGCTGGCTGGAGGACTAGTCGGTTTAGCTATTAGTTTCCGCGATTTACCAGATGTTAGACAACTACGAAACTTTGTACCTTCAGAAACAACTTATATCTATGATATTAAAGGCAAGCTTTTAACACGTATACATGGGGAAGCTAATCGCCAAGTAGTGCCTTTAGATCAAATTTCCCCCAATTTAATACGAGCAGTATTAGCTAGTGAAGATAGTCGCTTCTACGAGCATCATGGTATTAATCCCGGTGGTATTGGACGTGCTGCATTAGTCAATTTTGCATCTGGGGAAGTGCGAGAGGGTGGTTCTACAATCACCATGCAGTTAGTAAAAAATATTTTCTTATCTCAAAAACGCGCTTTTACCCGAAAAATAGTAGAAGCAGTATTAGCAATTCGCTTAGAGCAAGTTATCAGTAAAGACCAAATATTAGAGATGTACCTCAATCAAGTTTACTGGGGTCACAATAACTATGGTGTTCAGACAGCAGCACGTACTTACTTTAAAAAATCAGCGCAAAATTTGACTTTGGGCGAATCAGCAATGATGGCGGGTTTGATTCAAGCTCCAGAAGAATTTAGCCCGTTTGTCAGCATGAAGTTGGCAAAACAAAAACAAAAAGAAGTATTGGGGCGAATGTTGGAATTAAATTGGATTACTCAACAAGAGTATAATGATGCTCTCAAACAACAAATAAAACTTGGTGAAATCAAGTCATTTCAAGGTAGTGCTTTGCCTTACGTTACCAATACTGTAGCCCAGGAATTAATTAAAAAGTTTGGGCATGAAACGTTGCTCAAAGGAGGAATGCACGTACAAACCACAGTAGATGCAGGCTTCCAAATGATGGCAGAAGAAACTATCAAGAAGTGGCATCAAACTCTTGAAAGTGAGGGATTAAACAATAATCAAATGGCTTTAGTGGCAATTGATCCTCGCACACATTTTATCAAAGCACTAGTGGGTGGTGTAGATTCAAAAACTAGCGAATTTAACCGAGCAACTCAAGCCCACCGTCAGCCAGGATCTTCTTTTAAACCGTTTGTTTACTATACTGCCTTTGCTAGTGGTAAATTTACACCAAATACAACAATCCTAGATACTCCAGTTAGTTATCGTGATGGTAACGGTTGGTATTATCCCCGAAACTACGATAATACATTTATGGGAGCAATACCGATTCGTACAGCCCTAGCCCAGTCTCGTAATGTCCCCGCAGTCAAAATTGGCAAAGCTGTGGGTATGAATAAAGTTATTGAAACTTGCCGTACTTTGGGAATTATGAGTCCGATGGAACCGGTGAGTTCTTTACCACTAGGTGCGATCGGTGTGACACCATTAGAAATGGCTAGCGCTTATGCAACTTTTGCTAATTACGGCTGGCGATCGCCTCCAACGATTATTGCCCGTGTTACTGATGGTAGTGGCAATGTGTTAATAGATAATACTCCTAAACCTCAGCGAGTTCTTGACCCTTGGGCATCAGCAGCAATTTTAGACGTAATGCAAACGGTAGTTAAAGAAGGAACTGGTAGAGGTGCAGATATAGGTCGTCCAGTTGCAGGAAAAACAGGTACAACTTCCTCAGAGAAAGATATTTGGTTTATTGGTACGGTACCGCAGTTAACAACTGCCATTTGGGTAGGGAGGGACAACAACCGACAATTATCTAGCCACGCGACAGGCGGAGGTATGGTTGCTCCTATTTGGCGTGATTTTATGCATAAGGCACTTAAGGGTGTACCAGTAGAAAACTTCCAGCCACCTTCTAATTTTCCTCGTCCGAAATCAAATTAAAAATGTTCTAAGCTGAGACGCATTTAATTTTTCCAGATGAAAACCTCACAGCAAGTCTTCAGAACTTTATACCTCATTGCTTCACTAGTAGGTATTCTCAACTTTTGATAAACGCCACTCAGTTGAACACGTTCTGGTGGTTGATGCAAGGTTGCACAGCATCTTTGCACTGCCGCTTGATATTCCCGCCATTGCTTACGAATGGCTACACTAGTGAGATCATTACCTAAGTCTTCAAATTTTAGCCCAGCCCGACTAAGCCAAATTTCCACATCAGTTGTTTCACCAAAAGGTTCGGAAAAAAGATTATTGTTAAACATTGTTACAATATTTACCTTTTTATATATAGTACATAAGTTCCCTTTGTTGACGTTTAGACCGTCTTTCCCAAAGGTCTTGGAGTGAATGCTTTTGGAAAACTAAGTTAGCTGATTGACAGGCTTCTTGCCAAACCTCCTCCACTATGCCCGATTCCATAGTTTCAATAGTTGTATTGTTGGCAGGTGCATCAATCTCTACTCCCTCTATGGCAGTCAAAACATCTAAAACTGTGATTTTTCGGGGGTCACGTGCTAAGATGTAGCCGCCCTTCGCGCCACGTATGCTATTAATTAAACCTCGACATCTTAATGTTGCTAGTAGTTGTTCTAAGTAGCGATTTTGTATACTTTTTAGCTCTGCTATTTGTTTAATTTGCATTGGATCGCCATTCTGGTAGGAATCTACCAATGCCAACATCGCTAGAAGTGAGTATTCAAATTTATTTGGTAGTCTCATCAGGCTAGATACTATACAAGCTTTTAAACTTGTAATTCTATCTAAACTCTAAAGTAATAAAGTAATACGAGCTATTTTGATTTTTTTTCAAAAAGATAAATAAGAATGATTGACAAAATAGTAATTTAAAGGTATGTGTGCGAGTTTTCAACTTCTAACACTGTTCTAATAAACTCTTGAAGCTATTAAAGAAAGTATTGTACTAACTATTATTTTTTCCTTGCACCTTTCGCCTTCTGCTCCCTCGGCTCCAACAGCTTGTCATAAGGGAGACAGGAGTATCTATTCTTTATACAAGAGTAACATAAGTAATAGGAAGCCAACTTAGACCTATCTAAGAATTTTCTCCAATAAGACTGTAAATCAGCCCAGTCAGTACAATTAGAGTCACAATTACATAGGTATAATCTTTTAGTCGAACAAAGGCTAACAGAGAAAAAAACACTCTCATAACTGGAGTAGCAATCAGTAGCAGTAGTCCTAGTTGAATAATGCCTCGGTTACGACCTGATAATATTGATGTTTTTACCCCGGCTGGAGTGCGAAACTCTGCTGGTTCTCCCCGAAAAAACTGGTAATTAGGAACCTCTGTCCCGTGGCGAATTAAGTACAAAATTCCACCCGTTAGAACCAGAACGGTAGCAAGGATGACCCCGACTCTTAACAGATTGCCAATAAATTGCTCAAAACGCTGCTCAAACTTAGTACGTCTGTTTAGAACCATTTTAAAGCCTCCCAGTTAGACCTTTGTAGATCATTTCCAGCGCCAGTACCAAAATCACACCACTGAAAATATTTCGCAAAAGTTGTACCCTGGCTCTGACAAGTACTCGCGCCCCCAATACAGCACCACACAGTACTCCCAACATCACTGGCATTGCTAATCCGGGGTCGATATAACCTCGGTTTAGATATATTCCTGCACTAGCAGCTGCTGTTACTCCAATCATGAAATTGCTGGTAGTTGTGGAAACTTTGAATGGAATATGCATTATTTGATCCATTGCCAGCACCTTGAGCGCTCCCGAACCAATACCTAGCAAGCCGGAAAATACACCAGCTATAAACATTAGCCCAAATCCAAAGGGAACACCACGCACGTTGTAAGATTGTTCTCCCGTAGAAGTTGGATAAGTACTATTTAGCTTCAAGCGTGTTGCCAGGGGATCTGGCGGTAAATTATCGATGTTTTCGGAGTAGGGTTTACGAGATAGGTACGCACTATAAAGTAAAACAATCCCAAATACAATAGCGATCGCTCCAGTAGAAATCTTCGCTGCCACAACCGCTCCAGCTACAGCGCCAAAGGTTGTTGCTATTTCTAGGAACATCCCTAGCCGCATATTAGTGTAACCTTCCTTTACATAAGCAGAAGCTGCTCCACTAGATGTAGCAATCACAGATACTAAGGAAGCACCAATAGCATAGTGGAGATCCACTCTACAAACTACAGATAGGAAAGGAACAATTATTACGCCACCACCCAAGCCTGTTAAAGCTCCTAAAAATCCAGCGCTCAAGGAGCCAAACCATACTAATAGCGAAAAATCCAGAGTATTCAAGGTTTATTCTCCACTATTTGGTTTTATAGGTAAAAACACCAATTAGTTTCACACTGGTTAGTTGGTTTTAGTTTATATTTTTTCATTTATAAAAACAAATATTTTTTCTTATTAATTTAATAAAAGCTTTTAATCATATTGTATATATGAACACACAAAAGCAATAAAAATGTCATAGCTTATTCATAACAATGACAAATTATTATCAAATATTTTTTCTAGCCTAGAGAAAGTAAATGTTTTAATCTTTTGTCGCAAATCAAGGATTTTCAAAGCTATGGATAACATTTTAGTTTGTCTAATTTTGGGACTAATTGCAGGAATAGTAAGCGGAATAACTGGAATTGGCGGCGGCATAATTATTCTGCCTGCCTTAATTTTTCTGTTTGGCTTATCTCAACACCAAGCTCAGGGTACAACATTAGCTTTGCTTGTTCCTCCGATTGATATTTTGGCTGCATGGACTTACTACAAGCAAGGATATGTAGACTTTAAAATAGCAGGATTGCTCTGCTTGGGTTTTGTATTAGGTGGATGGCTGGGTGCTAAAATAGGAACAGGATTATCTAATGTGATATTGGCGAGAATATTTGGAGTTTTACTGCTTGTTAGTGCTATCAGAGTACTGTTTACAAATGTAGGCGATTCCACTTTGTAACTCAGCAATTTTGTTCAAGCTCATTAAAAAATACATCTTATTTCCTCCTTGTCATCGTCATATTTAGGGGTTCTTACTGTAAAAGTTGTTCCCCTGTCTAACTCACTTTATTATAAGAAACCTGATTGGAAAGTTATTTTTCTAAAAAAAATATAGTATTATCTATTTTTTAATACAGAAATATTATCACAATGCGTATTTTGGTAGTCGAAGATGATGTTCAGCTAGCAGAGATGCTGATGGAAGCCCTAACTGACCGTCAATATGTGGTAGATATAGCCCAAGATGGAGAGGAAGCGTGGGATTGCATTAAAGTATTGGAATATGATTTGGTGGTACTAGATATTACTTTGCCCAAGTTAGATGGTGTAAGTTTTTGTCAACGCTTGCGATCGCCTACATCAGTACGTAGCCCATCGCGTAATATCACAATACCTGTACTCATGTTAACAGCACGCGATACCCTTGGTGACAAAATTATCGGGTTGGATGCTGGAGCAGATGATTATATGGTCAAACCTTTTGAAATGCCAGAGTTAATGGCTCGTGTTCGCGCCCTGTTGCGCCGCAATAGTGCCGCAACATCTTCTTCAGACTTTGGTTGGGGTAATCTGCGTTTAAATTCTAGCACTTATGAAGCCACATACTCTGACAAGCCTTTACACCTAACACCTAAAGAATTTGCTCTTTTAGAACTAATGGTTTCTAGCGGTCGGCGGGTGCTAAGTCGAGCCGGAATTATTGAGCGCATCTGGTCGCTTGATGACCCTCCCAGCGAGGAAACTGTTAAGTCTCACATTAAGAGTTTACGGTATAAACTTAAAGACGTAGGTGCTGCCGATGATTTTATTGAGACAGTTCATGGATTGGGCTATCGCTTAAAGCAGCTTTAGGAAAATACCCGATTTCTACCCGATATTTACCTCTTATCTTTACAACTGATTGTTAGATTACAATTACTGAAGTTAACCTCTTCTTTTACACTAGAACACTATTAGTTCTCCAAATCAATTTAATTATTGGTTTGGGGAATTTTAATTTTTATCTAAAAGCAATTAGTAAACCAGCTTTTTAAATGTCGAGAATTCATTAAGTCGGGAGCAACTGAGATGACTACTGCTTTTGGTTGCCCTTCTTGGACTAAGGCGATCGCTTCTCGCTTAGAGTTGGCTTGTTGGATTAGCTGAGAAAGCTCTTGGTTGTCGCGTATATTTGCTTCTAGCATATAATTTGCTGTTTTGAAGTCAGTTATAATTCTATGTTACGCGATCGCCTATTTCCTTGTTCTTAAGTTATCAGCAAAACCTCTAGCAGTTAGATAATTGAGGCGATTGCCTAACGCTTTACGAGTCACAGGAATAGCGATCGCAATACATTACTCCCCTGAGATCGCAGACCTTGTAGTGTTTGTTAATGCAATGTAACGCACCCAAACTTTACTTAATGCTAATTGTTTGTAGCTTACTCTCCGCTAGGACACTCTACAAGGTTGCATTTTGCCAAATAACACTCTATTCAGGGATATTACCCAACAAAAATCTTGTCATAACACTTATTGGTAGCTTTATCTGACAATTTATGTAGTATAAATATTTTGTAAATATTTATACTGGATTTGCAAGACAATACATAGTTAGCTCTACATTTCAGCCAGCAGCTAGAGATCGGAAGATTTTCTTGAATCCAAGTACAAATGTATGAAAATATGGCTTATGCTTACTTTGTCAGAAATAACTTAAATATTTGAGATGTATCTCCGCGAATGCTTGATTGAGAATGTTGGACCGATTACTGCACTTGATGTTTCATTGGATCTAGACACCGCAGGAAATCCTAAACCGTTAATTTTGGTAGGTAAAAATGGAACCGGAAAAACCATTTTCTTAGCCTATATTCTTGATGCACTAGCAGAGTTAGCGAAGAAGAAGTTTAGCGATATAGCTATAGGTCAACAGATTGGGCATAGCCCATTTTTCAAAATAACTAGCGGTGGAGATATACGCTCTCTATCTGGAAACAGTCTCAGTCTTTTGGAGTTCTCAGATACAGATAGTAAATTCTGTTATGTAGAAAAAGTAGGTCAAATCGATTCACAGAATTATTCTGAAAAACTGAAAGGTCGATTTGAGTCTGTGAAATCCTGGGAAGAGAACGAACCCTTTCATAAGGTAGTTACAGGAGACGAGAAGCAGATTGAGACTTTTTTCCAAAATGGAGCAGTCTGTTTTTTCCCGTCCTCTCGTCATGAGCGTCCCCATTGGCTGAATTTTAGTGCAGTGGAAGATCAACCTCTATTCGGTAATAATCAACGAATGTCAGGCGTACTCGGAAAACCATTAATTGTTGAACGGGCAGCTGAAGACAATCGACAGTGGTTAATGGATGTATTGCTTGACTCACTTGTAGATGTAGATTTTGTTCCCCTGCCGCTTACTCAGGGAGGTACTCAGCAATTCCAGTGGCAACTAAACGCAAACGTTCAAGACAAATTGTTGTTAAAGAAAGGACGGCAGAATGTTGAATCACTACTCCGTTCAGTTCTTGAGGATAAAGACGCTCAACTGATACTGAACTATCGTAATGCAGTACATGGACGAATTTCAATCCGTTTCGGAAATGGTGTTATTGTCCCATCGCTGATCCATCTCTCAGCAGGACAGGCTTTACTCTTCAATCTCTTTGCTACGATTGTCCGTTATGCGGATCGAACCGATCTTCAAAAAAGTATTAACTTGAGTGAAATCAAGGGAATCGTTTTGATCGATGAAATTGATGCTCATCTGCACACAGACTTGCAATATGAAGTTCTTCCCAAACTAGTTAAACTGTTTCCAAAAGTGCAATTTATCATCACATCGCACGCACCACTTTTTTTACTCGGTATGGAACGTGAATTTGGTTCTAATGGCATTCAGATTTTAGAAATGCCTACGGGTAAAAAAATTAGTACTGAGAGATTTGAGGAGTTTTTAAAGTCATTCGAGTATTATCGTCAGACTCAGCTTTTTGAAAATTCAGTTGAAGAACAAGTGTTAAGAGCATCTAAACCTTTAGTTTTAACAGAGGGATGGACAGATGTTGCTTATCTTAAAACAGCATTAGAGTTATTAGGACACAAGGATCTTCTAGAGCAGTTGGAAATTGATGAGGTTGGCAAGTCAGGAAAAGAAGGTTCAAAAGGTGGTGGTCACACAAACTTAGACGCTGCTCGTAAGTTTTTAGAGAATAATCAAAGTCGATTTCCACGACGAGTGCTACTTCTTTACGATTGTGATACAGGAAAAAAGGCTGAAGATGTTGGTTCGCTATCAAGTCGCTGCATACCTCAAAATACTCATAACACTAAAGTAACTAAAGGTATTGAGAATCTTTTCCCAGTTGAATTGTTTGAAGACAGCTTCTATGAGGAACGCTCCATACAAACACCTTATGGTGGAGAAACTACCGTCAGAGATTTTTGTAAACCGAAGTTCTGTGATTGGGTCTGTAAACAACGAGATGAAAGCAATGATTTCATTCACTTTGAGGAACTAGTCGTACCAATTCTTCAGGAGTTTATTTCCCCTCAAGTTTGTAAAGTAGATGATGAGCTGAGCTAACAAATCACTGAATCGAAACGGAACAAAAGTTATCTTGAATTACAAGGTTTGCCGTCGTTCGGTTAGCTTCGTTGTTTAGTTCAGAGATGTTATTGGCGATGCCTATGATGGTTTCTGCCTATGCAAAGACCAATAATTATTAAACGATCGCCTAAAAATTACGACTCAGAGAAATAGCGATCGCCTAACTCCTCAAATCGCCAATATAAGCCCCAATTTGTTTAAGTCCCTGCAAAACTTGGATACGTTCTGATGTATTTTCAAGTAACCGATAAGTATTGGATCTAGTATATTGAGGGACATTTTGATGGCGATCGCATTTCAAAAACAATACTTCTCTTCCGTTTGTAACCATTGCATAACAACTTGACTGTAAGTTGGGAGCGCTCAACAAATAAGTAAGTGCTTGGGGAATTCCCGCCGTAACGTCTAGTCTTGCAGGCTTTGACTCGATTACCAAAATCCAAAAACTATCTTGAATCACCAAAATATCAATCCTGCCTTGAACTGCAATAGCATTAGCTTCGTCTGCAACTTCGATATTGGTACTTACTTCTGCTTTTACCAAAAAAGGAAACTGATAGAAACCTGCTAAATCTAGCAATGGTGATATAACTACAAGCTTAACAATTTCTTCGAGAGGTGGTTCTTCTTGACTGAGATAGGTATAGTTTCGAGTGAGGCGATCTAGTCCTTGTAGTTCCCCTTCGGTTAGAGTCGGCGCATTATTTAACCATTCATCAAAAAAGCGATCGCTAGAGTCTAGTCTCAAGCCAAAAGTTTGACGGAGAGCGCCAAGGGTAAGGCTACTAGCATTTGTAATCACGGTTAAATTCTTGTAGTAATTACATGAAGTTTAAAAGTCTAGACATTTGATCTAGGCTCCAATACCTAATATACGATATATTAAGAGCAAAACAGAGATCGCCTAAAAATCACGACTCACAGTAATAGCGATCGCTAAAATCAACCAATTCTCATCCTTCTTTCTGGCTTTCCAGAATTTCCTTCGCATTTAAAAGTTCCTGATGTTGCTCTTTACTGACCGTAGGATACTTGAGGTTCAGTTCCTTTAACTGCGTGTAAATGATACCCGCCACAACCAGACGAGTAAACCATTTGCGATCGGCGGGGATAATGTACCAAGGAGCATATTTTGTACTGGTGTGATTGAACATATCCTCATAGACAGTCATATAGTCATCCCAAAAGCTACGCTCTTTCGCATCATTCACAGAAAATTTCCAATTCTTTTCAGAGCGATTAATCCTTTCTAGAAAACGTTCTTTCTGCTCCTCCTTAGATACATTGAGAAAAAACTTGAGGATAATCGTCCCGTTATTAACCAGATGTTTCTCAAAGTTGTTGATTTCTTCAAAGCGGCGCTTCCAAATATTATTATCAATTACACTAACAGAGATCGGTCGCTGCTCTAGGATTTCTGGATGCACTCTTGTTACTAAAATTTCTTCGTAATAAGAACGATTAAAAATTCCAATTCGTCCTCTTTCGGGTAAAGCTTTAGAACATCGCCACAAATAGTCATGATTTAACTCTTCCGTAGATGGCTCTTTAAAGCTATGCACCTGACATCCTTGAGGATTAATACCCGACATCACATGTTTAATCGTGCTATCTTTACCAGCCGCATCCATAGCCTGAAAGATAATTAGCACAGCATGGGTGTTTTGGGCATAGAGAACATCCTGATATTCAGCTAACGCCTCAATACCTTCCTTTAATTGACCTTTAGCTTTCGACTTTTTGAGGTGATCGGCTTTGTAGGCTGGGTCATAGTCTTTGGCAAGAGAAAATTTTCGTTCTGGTGGCACAATAAAAGGACGAATCAAATCGTCAAGCTTTTCGATGGGAAATGGGTTTAAGGATGAATCAGTGTGGTTATGTTTATCGGTCATACTTTTAACTCTCAAATATTAAATTAATATCTTGGGTAAGCTCATGGTTTATTCTTCTTTGACGGCGATCGCTTAGAGATATCAGCTTGGGTTACGTGGGAAAAAGGCTTATGAGAAAACCATTGATTCAACAGTCTTAAACCCCGTGTTACATAGACAGGTTTAGCATGATTAAACACACCATAAGCACGCTGTTTCACCCAGTCCTCAATCAAAAACCAGATCAACGCATAAATCCAGACAAATCCAGCCCAACCCCACCCGATGGGAGTCATAAAGATCCCATACACTGCAAGTATGGTTGCCAGGAATTGAGTTACCAGGACGGCTGTTAGCAAAATTTTCGCTGGTTTAATTGACCAGAATGGCCCCTTTGTGCGCGTCACGAAGATGGTGAGATGACCAGCAATGGAGAGTTTCAGGTAAATTAGTGTTTGCAGAATACTGCGATCAAGGTGAAAATACCGTTCCCCCAAATACAACAGTCCAAAGGATTCAACTACCCCAGTTAGCCCCAGAATGGTTGCCAGCCCCAAGACGATGGGCATATTCCAGGTTTCGGGGCGATTGGCAGGACGGGTGTTATCGTAGGCAATGGAAATAATCGCACCATCATTTAACAATGCCAGCAGCACAATCATGATGGCGGTGACGGGATAGAAGTTGTAAACCACAATGGAAAGGGTCATGAACAACAAAACCCGGATGGTTTCGGTGATCCGGTAAATAGCGTAGTTGTTCATACGCTGAAATATCCGGCGGCTTTCTTGAATCGCCTCTACGATTACAGAAAGTCCAGGTGTGAGCAAAACAATATCGGCAGCCGCACGAGCAGCATCGGTGGCTCCAGAAACCGCAATCCCGGCATCAGCTTTTTTGAGGGCAGGGGCATCATTAACACCATCGCCAGCCATGCCCACGAGATGCCCCCGTTGCTGCAAGACATCCACAATATGGTATTTGTGTTCCGGGAAGACTTGAGCAAATCCGGCGGCGGCTTCAATCGCATCGCTAACTTGTCCAGTTTCGTGAGGTGCGGCTGCTTCTAGCAAACTGGCATCGAGGATGTCTCCCTTTAGACCTAGTTGATGAGCAGTTTCACGGGCGATCGCCTGTTGATCTCCCGTTAACATTTTCAAGTCAATTCCCAGCTTTTTCACTGCCTGAATCATCAGTTGGGAGTCGCTGCGGGGTGGGTCAAATAGCGGTAGTACGCCCAAAAACTGCCAGTTCTCACCATCGTCAGTCCGGGCAACCCCCAGCGATCTAAATCCGCGTTGGGCAAACTCTGCGATCGCTTTATCCACTTGCGGCTGCACCTGAGCGACATTTTTTGAGAGCGCCAGAATCACTTGTGGCGCACCTTTAGTTACCTTAAAGCGATTGCCATCACTTTCAACGGTGGCTTCGGTACGTTTCCCCACGGGGTCAAAGGGTTGGAAGTGGACAACTTGGTAAGCATCTAAAGGTTGGTCTGGTTTCAGACCAGCGAGAATTGCCAGATCAATGGGGTCTTTGTCTTCATCACGAGAAGCAAGGGCGGCGTTGAGGATCAGCGCTTCTGGAGCCGTATTGCCCACACAAAAAGGCTCTCCCAGAGTTAACTGGTTGAGAGTTAAAGTACCCGTTTTGTCGGAACAGAGAATGTCAATTCCAGCCATCTCTTCAATGGCCGCCAGCCGACTCACGATCGCTTCCTTTTTCGCCAGTTTTTGCGCTCCTACAGCCATTGTCACTGACAGCACCGTTGGCATTGCTACGGGAATGGAGGCAACCGTCAGCACCAGTAAAAACCGCAGGGTAGTTAGCCACGGATCGCCCCGAAACAGCGTTACCACCAGCACCACTACCACCAGCACTAGGGCAATCACGATCAGGTAATCGCCGATTTTCAATACTGCTCGTTGAAAGTGGCTGACTGTCTGGGCAGATTCTACCAAGTGGGCGGTTTTGCCCATGTAAGTATTAATTCCAGTGGCATAGACAATTCCATCCAATTCTCCTTGCTTGAGGATAGAACTGGAGTACAGCACACTTCCCACTTGGCATTCTACGGGTAGTGATTCCCCCGTCAACGCCGATTGGTCAACCTGTGCCGGATCGCCTGACAAAAACCGCACATCTGCGGGGACAATATCGCCCAGACGCAAGCGGATCAGGTCGCCAGGAACCAGTTCGCGGGCTGGGATCTGCGTCCAGGTGTTATCTCGTTTAACCCGTGCCTGGAGTGCTAATTTTGCCTTGAGAGCAGCGATCGCATTACCTGCTTGAAACTCTTCCCAAAATCCCACTACTCCGTTGCCAATTAGGAGTAGCAAAATGATGCCAAAATTAACCCAGTCTCCAACTATTGCTGAGAGAATGACCGCCGCCTCAATCATCCAGGCAATCGGCCCCCAAAAGTGCGATAGGAATTGCATTATTGGGCTGACGGTCGTTTCGGGTAACTCGTTGTAGCCACCTTTTGATTGTCGTTGCAGTGCCTCTTTTTTGCTCAATCCCTGATTGGAAGTAGTCAGTTGCTTTTGTAGTGCTTCTAAAGATAGATGCGAAAGCGTTTCTTGATCGGTAGATACAGTCATGAGATGGCTCCTTTACTGGTAAATCACGCAAAAATGATTGTGGCAAGCAGCGCATATTCCAGAAAAAGATAGGCAGCCGATAGGGAAGCGCAGATTGCAGTACACTTTTAGGATAGAGAATCTTTGTTGAATATTTCGTGAGAGGCAGCATTCCACAAAGCAATGACCGACACGTCTGGGTGGTGGGGGTCGAAGGCGAAAATACTGATCGATGCCGTGCCAAGGGGGAAATGCTGCGCTTCATCCACCGTTAATCCGATCCAGCGCGCAGCCAGAACGCCACCGAATTGACCGTGGGAAAAGAGAGCGATATTGCCATCCAGGGAACGCAGACGAGCGATGAGTCGATCAGCACGATCAGAAATTTGGGTGGGCATTTCACCGTGCGGACAACCGTCCCGAAAAATAGTCCAGTCCGGGCGCTCCTTGCGGATATCCACGGATTTCTGCCCTTCGTAATCGCCATAGTCCCATTCGACCAGATCCGGTTCAATTTCCGGGACTTGATCCAGCCCGACCAACGCACAGGTTTGTTGGGCGCGTTTGAGTGAGCTGGTCAGCACATGGGAAAACTGGATATCCCGGAGGTGCTTGCCAAGTTCCCGTGCCTCGGACTCGCCGTTTGCAGTCAACGGAATATCCGTGCAACCTGTGTGCCGACGGTCGAGCGACCACTCGGTTTCGCCGTGCCGAATCAGGTAAAGGCGTAGGGGGGTAGGTATACTTGTTTTCATGCTCCCGTTCCTTCCATCGCAGCCTTGTATTCGCCCCGGCGCGCCGCCCAATTGCACTTAGCTCGATGCAGCAGAGCCTGCTGTGCTGCCGACACATTAGCATCTTTACCTTGCCAAATCTCCAAAGCCGGTTGCTGGATGGCACGGGCAAAGGAAAACGCCAATGCCCAAGGCGATGGGCTTTGCCCCACCGTAGGCGATCGCAATTTGAATTTAAGATTCATCGCATTCAAACGAGCCGAAGCTAGTTCACCGGATTGACCGCCCGACAAGAACGCAATCCCCCGAACAGCAGCAGGGACAGCCCGCAAGAGACAGTTCACCGTAGCATCAGCCACCTCATCCACCGATTCTTGTTGAGAACAAGTCAATCCGGGAAGCACCATGTTAGGCTTCAAGATCATGCCCTCCAGCATCACCCGTTGCGTGTAGAGTTGGTTGAAGACGGTTTGTAGGACTTCCTCTGTTACCTTGCTACACCTCGACAGGGTATGCGATCCTTCCATAAGCACTTCTGGCTCGACAATGGGAACCAATCCGGCTTCTTGGCACAAGGCAGCATAGCGAGCCAACGCCTGGGCGTTAGCCTCGATGCAACCCCGGCTGGGAATACCAACGCCGATGGTAATTACCGCACGCCACTTGGCAAAACGAGCGCCCATTTGAAAATATTCCTTGAGGCGATCGCGCAAGCCATCCAGACCTTCGGTGATCTTCTCTCCAGGATGACCCGCCATATCCTTAGCACCGATATCAACTTTGATGCCGGGAATGATTCCCGCATCGATGATAACTTGAAGAAAGGGAGCGCCATCTTTCTTTTGCTGGCGGATCGTCTCGTCGTAGAGGATCGCGCCACTAATGTATTCACCAAGACCGGGCGTGGTGATAATCAACTCTCGATAGGCGCGTCGGGCTTCCTCAGTCTGCGGAATGCCTAGCTTTGCGAATCGTTTGTTACAGGTTGGATTACTTTCATCCATCGCCAGCAGACCTTTGTAGTCGGCAACCAGCATCCTTGCAGTGTCTATAAGGTCTTGTGCATTCATCTCTGACTCCTGGGAAAATTTATTGACTATTAATTGAGCTAGACAGAGGTGGGTCAGTTCTGTGATTTTCTTGGTGGTGCAGCCGTCCGAGAGTGCTATCGATCAATCTGATCAATTTATCGGCAGCCCCGTCAACGGCTTGGTCTAAGGTCGCTGCCTGATGTGTTACCGCGATGGGCTGGCGGCCTTTGAGGCGGGCTTCTATCATGCAGCGCATATCGTCATCGCCGCCCTTCTTGTCGCTGTTCTCATCGCTCAGGTGAACATCAACGTGAGTGATGCGATCGCCCAATCGGCTCAGGCTCTCTTCCACTACACCGCTAACCTGAGTGGCTAGTGCTTCGTGACCTTCGATATTATGTCCGGTATGGATTTGGATTTGCACGATGTTCTCCTGTTGAATTGTGATTGGCTTAATATTCAGATGGAATTACGAATGATTTCCTGCCCCCCACTTCCAGTTGCGGATTTCCGGCAAGTCTTCGCCGTGCTTGTCGATATAATGCTTATGCTCGATCAACTTGTCCTGCATCATTTGCTTGAGATAGGCTCCTTTACTACCCAAATGCAGCAGACGATCCACCACGTCTTGCACCAGATGAAAGCGATCCAGGTCATTTTGTACCCTCATGTCAAAAGCCGTTGTGATCGTACCCTCTTCCTTGTAACCCCGGACATGGAGATTGCGATTGGTGCGGCGGTAGGTCAGCCGATGCACCAACCAGGGGTATCCATGAAAGCCAAAGATGATGTGCTTGTCTTTGGTAAAGAGCGAATCGTAATCCGTTTCGCTTAGTCCGTGCGGGTGTTCGCTCTCGGATTGCAACTTCATCAGATCGACAACATTAATTACCCGAATTTTCAGATCCGGCAGATGTTCGCGCAGGATGGAAACGGCAGCCAAAATCTCCAGCGTTGGCGTATCTCCACAGCAAGCCATCACCACGTCCGGCTCGGTATCCTGGTCGTTGCTAGCCCATTGCCAGATGCCAATGCCTTCAGTGCAATGCAATATCGCCGCATCCATACTCAGCCATTGCGGAAGCGCGTGTTTGCCAGCAACCACCACATTCACGTAGTGTCGGCTGCGTAAACAGTGATCAAAGACCGACAGCAGACAGTTCGCGTCGGGTGGCAGGTACACACGCACAATATCGGCTTTCTTGTTGATTACATGGTCGAGGAAACCTGGATCTTGGTGCGTGAAGCCGTTATGATCCTGCTGCCAGACGTGGGAGGCGAGCAGATAGTTCAGCGATGCAATCTTCCGTCGCCAGGGCAGTTCCGATGTTACCTTTAGCCACTTGGCGTGCTGGCTGAACATCGAATCAACGATACGAATAAACGCCTCATAGCTGTTGAATAGCCCGTGCCGCCCAGTTAGCAGATAGCCTTCCAACCAACCCTGGCACTGGTGTTCACTGAGCATCGAGTCCAATACTTGTCCGGCGGGCGCGAGGAATTCATCATTTTTTTCTTCCCGTGCTTCCCACTGACGGTTAGTAACTTCAAACACCGCGCCCAAAAGATTCGAGAGTGTCTCATCGGGTCCGAAGATGCGGAAATTCCGCTGCTCCTGATTCAGCTTGACTACATCACGCAGGAATTGGCCCAGTACGAGGGTATCTTGACCGTCAACAGCACCAGGCGAAGGTACATACACCGCGTGGTCGCGGAAGTCTGGCATTTGTAGGTCGTGCAGTAGTATGCCGCCGTTAGCGTGGGGGTTCGCACCCATGCGGCGATCGCCCTTCGGGGCCAGTTCAGCCAATTCCGGCAGGAGTCGGCCATCCTCATCGAACAGTTCTTCTGCCTTGTA
This sequence comes from Nostoc sp., assembly GCF_054880495.1. NCBI lineage: Bacteria > Bacillati > Cyanobacteriota > Cyanophyceae > Nostocales > Nostocaceae > Nostoc > Nostoc sp. The sequence goes on along the minus strand of NZ_JBTYKD010000104.1, from coordinate 134,054 downwards.
GCTTTTCATCCAGCTTTCCAACTGCTGGACATGATCGGGATGCTCGGAGTTCACCAGTAGCGGCACCTGGTGCGATCGCGATGTGCCTTCGATTTGCAGACCATCCACGACTTTTGGCCCCGTCCAGCCCTTGGGCGATTTCAGGACGATCACCGGCCAGCGCGGGCGAGTCATATCGTTCTGGTTCCGTGCATTGCTTTGGATTTGCCGAATATCTGCGATCGCCTTGTCCAGGGTGCTGGCCATAAGTTCGTGCATCTTTTCCGGCTCGTCACCTTCCACAAAGTAAGGTGTCCAGCCGCAACCTCTAAGAAATTGCTCTAACTCCTCATGCTCGATACGAGCTAAGACGGTTGGGTTGTTGATTTTGTAGCCATTCAGGTGCAGGATTGGCAGCACGGCACCGTCGGTAATTGGGTTGAGTAACTTGTTAGACTGCCATGCGGTCGCTAAGGGGCCTGTCTCGGCTTCCCCGTCGCCGATGACGCAAGCGACAATCAGTGAGGGATTGTCGAAGGCAGCCCCGAAAGCATGACTGAGGGAGTACCCCAACTCACCACCTTCATGAATTGACCCCGGTGTTGTCGGCGCAACGTGGCTGGAAATTCCACCAGGAAATGAGAATTGCGTGAACAGCTTTTTCAACCCAGCTTCGTCCTGAGTGACGTTGGGATAAACTTCGCTCCAGGTGCCTTCGAGGTAAACGTTGCCCACAATTGCTGGGCCTCCGTGACCAGGGCCAGCGATGTAGAGCATATCTAGGTCATATTTCTTGATTACCCGGTTCAAGTGTACATAGATGAAGTTCTGTCCCGGTGTCGTACCCCAGTGTCCAACCACCAGTGGTTTGACATGGGAGAGTTTCAGAGGCTCCTTCAGCAATGGATTGTCGTAGAGATAAATTTGCCCAACTGACAGATAGTTGGCGGCACGCCAGTAGGCATCTATCTTATGGAGTAGTTCTGGGGAAAGAGTCTTTGTTTTTATGGTTGATTGCCCAATTTCTAAGCCTAATACGCCAGTCTTATCAATTACTTTCATGCTTCTTCCCTCTTTATTTATCTTTATCAGGATTTGTATCTTTTATGACTAAAACAGAACAATTCGCATGGTCAACGACATGATTGCTGACACTACCTACGAAAAATTCTGCGATCGCTTCCAGCGGGGCGTAGCCCATCGCTGAGTGGTCATGCCGACCTAGTACGATCAGATCGGCATTCCACTCTTGAGCAACACTAGAAATCGTTGCCCCTGGCTCACCAAAATTGTGTTGGTATTCAGCAGAAATATTTCGGGCAGTTGCCTGATGACAGTATTCTTGTAACCAAACTTTTGCCTGCTCAATCTCTAGCTGAAGTGTTTCCTCGCGAAATGATTGAGAAAGCCCAGTGTTGATCGGATAGAGTCCAAACGTCCCACCTGACTCGAATCCTGGATTGATCGCAGTAAAATCTACGAGGCAATGAAGGATCATCAAATTAGCTTGCTCTTGCTGCGCTAAATTGAGTGCCCGATCAAACACAATGGATGTTAAAGGAGAATGATTAATGGCAACCAGAATGCGTTTAAAGTTCATTATTTCGAGCCTTCAGGTTCATCTCACTTATCTAATGGTGTTCTACACGACTTGCAAGCCAAAATGGAATTCCAATTCCCACAAATTGAGCCACAATCATACTGATATTTGCTTGTACGACAAAAATATCAATCGGCTCAATCAGTTGTCCTGTCCGATAAACAGCGGCTCCTGGTGGAACTGATAGTGTTTTGAGAAGCAAGCCTCCAACAATTGTTTCGATACTGACTAACGTCAGTAACATTGCTGCCAAGTTGACTAGAACTCCTAGTTGTAAAACTTGAATTATTTTCTTGCGGCTAGGATGTAAGGCTGGTTCCGGGGCTGACAATTGTTGCCCAAGATGAACGTAACGAAAGAACCAGTAAATGCTTAAGCCTAAAGCCGCAATTCCACCAATCACGGACAGCAACCCGATCCCTGATTTGAGATTGAGGTTGAGAGTCGGATCGAGAATCGCGAACCCTAAAATGAGAAGAGAAACAATGGTTAAAACAAACTGTATCCAAAACCCACTCCACCCCAATGATCGCAGTAAACTAGCAGCTTGCTGCCTCTCTGAAGGATGAGATTTTGATTCTAGGTAGCTAGACATAAGGTATTGCTCTCTAAATCTTTGCTTTGAACAATAGCAGGTGTGTCAAACTGTGAGGCACACTCGACAAACGCATACCACTTGTCCTGTTGTGTGCGGTGCGGCTCTGAATCTCTACTGTGAAGTGCGTCGCTGTCCTGAATGCAGAGTCAGCATCCAAACTCCATCAAACAAGAGATTGATTCCAATGAAAGTGCCAATCAGCCAAATTGCGCTAAACGGAAAGTTAGACCAAACGAAAATACCGAAAATAATGCCGATGATACCGCTCACCAGCATCAATCCCCAGTTAGGTGAAATCCGGCGCATTTGAAATGCAATGGACACTTGAATTATGCCTTGCAAAAAAATGGTAATGCCCAACACTAACGTCAAGGCCAGCACCCCTTTGAACGGATTTACCACTACGAAAATTCCAGCCAGGAGATATAAAAGACCGAGAATCAGCTTCCCGATGACTTTACCTGCACCTCTCGATTGAAAGGCATAAACGATTTGAGTAATTCCGGCAAAGATGAATATCCAGCCAAATAGTAGGGTTGAAGCAACGCTGGCAAAGAAGGGAAAAGCGATCGCAATGATGCCCAACAGGATCATGAGAATAGCGATCGCGGTTGTCCATCCAGAGCTAACAACTTGCTCATCAGTTTCAGGCTTAATAGTTCTCATGTTGATCTCCTTTTGAATCAAATCTTAAATGACCGCAGAGTTCTCGAAGAATTTCTTCACCGTTGCACTCGCTCATCACTTTCTGTTGATTAACTCTCGACCTCCGCAAAATTCCTGATTAGTTCCCTAGTTTTTCACTAGAACATACAACATTGAATACTTCCTGTATCTTGATAGGTAAATAAGTTCAATTTCATCTACCGCTTTTGAATAGTTTATCAGGATTTGTATAATTTATACATCAAATCAAACACTAAATATGACTTATTGATAATTGCTTGTAGCTTCAAACCCTTATTTTGATATTTCCAGACTTAATGGGAAAAGTCACGTCGCTTCGCTCCGAATTCAAAATTCAAAATTAATGATCCCCATAAATAAATTTAGTTGCTCTATAAACGGACTTCGTATTTCTTCTCCCAAGGGGAGACGCGAAACGCGATGCGCTGTGTGTCTGGAAATACATTTTTTTACTTCTCCATAAATAAATTTAGGGGCTTGTATCCTTTTCGTTTTCGGTCACGCCGTTTCCTCCGAATTCAAAGCTAATGCCCAAAGGGAACTTCTGTGGTGGTATTACAAGACACATTACCCTTGGCACTTTCTAGCTCACTACCCTGGTGCTGCGGGTATTCTTGAAGGATTGACCCCATGCCTAAAGTCAGGGGCTTGTCATTTAATTTCAGATTTTGGATTTTAGATTTATTTAAACGCTTTTTGTAGTTGTTCATCTGTCAGAGATTTAATTAAACTTAACGGTAGTGGTTGCTGACTAATTGTATTAACGTAATCTGTACTCAAATAAGGAAGGTAATTTGACTGTTCAGCAATGTATGTTTCAAAAAAGGGAACACTCAAAGCTTTAACATAACGACGTGCCAAAGCAGGACTTGAACCGATTACTTGTGTAGGAAGAGGTACGGTTGCATTTGGTGATTCTGCAATAGTAGAAAAATGTGTACCACCATTGATAAGTACTAAATATTTACTTGGAGTTGTTAACCAAGTAAAAGGCTGAATTTGCTCTGTTAAAGCGGGAGCAACTGTATCAGAACTGCCAGATACAATCATCACCGGAATTTTGATTTGGCTGAGACTAGCTTGACCAAAAATACTACTATCAACTGGATCGATCGCAATTACTGCTTTTACCCTTGCGTCAGATAAATTATATTTAGTATTTGGTAAATTTAGCCCTAAACATTGAAGTAAAAGCGAAACATTTAACGTATCTTCCAAAGCTGGACAGTCAGCTTTCAGTTGCTCAAAATTAATCTTTGCACCCGCCAATGCTAATGCCGTATATCCACCAAATGATTGCCCTATTACACCAACTTGTTCTAAATCTAAACGTCCCTTAAATGTTGAATCAGACTGTGATAATCTAGTAAGTTCATCTAGTAAAAATTTAATATCTAAAGGTCTATCAATTAGTTCTCTAGGATTGGTAACTCTATCTGCTGTACCTGCTAATAATGCTTGCAGTTGTCTTGCATCACTACCAGGATGTTCTGGAACAGCAACCACAAAACCATAGGAAGCGAGATGTTCAGCTAGATATGCAAAACTCGTTCTATCAGAACCAAGTCCGTGCGAAATGACAATTATCGTCCGAGGAGTTTGAGCAGTTGGGAGGTAAATATCAGCAGGAAATCTCCTCTGACGTGAGAGGTCATTAAGTGTAATAGTTTGCTTTGAGAAGCGAAAACTTCCGATTTTTCCCAAGTCCATTAATGGAATGGTCTTAAGTGTAGAAGTTATAGTTAGTTTTTGTTGGGATTGTTGGTTAATAAATGCTACTGCATTTTGAGTTTGATTTACTAAATTCTGTAATGACTCTGCTATTGCCAAACTCTGGTTTAAGTTAATGGAAATTGCACTTGCTGGAAACTTGTGTAATACATTTAAAAGCGTAAAATCTTTAGAATCTGCGGCTGACAAAATCAGTGCTGCACGAATTGCATAGAACCCTGATAAGTGAGATTCTGTTTGAATAACTTTCCCCAATTTTTCTAATAATCGCTCACCAATGGGTGTATAAAGAAATTGCGAAACTTCTACTTGATTTAAAGGAATAGGAGTTAGTAAAACCTGACGCAGTTGAGCTAGTTGTTTTTTGTCTACATAATGACTATATCCAGCTAAATCATTGTCTAATTTGCCTGTTCTAGCATAGGTTTCGAGCGAACTAATTGGGATATAGCTTTCTAAAAGACCATAATTAAATTTTATGCGCTCTGCACCTAACGCGGGATAAGCAGTTAGTGTAGGTAGCAATCCTATACTAAAAATTCTCAAAGCCAATTTTAGCCAAACAGTTTTTTTATCTATCAAATGAGTCATGGTATATCATTTAAAATAGTACACTATGCAACAGTAAAATTAGCGGATAATAAAAGTTGATAGAGATTAACATCCCTTTCAACTAAGCAAGCATGACCGCTATGAGGTAAAGTTATTATCTGATGATTAGGGAAAATATTACTTAAATATTGTGCTTCTGCTTCTGAAGGTAAAAGTCGGTCATTTCTACTACCAATTAGTAAGACAGGTTGAGTAATTTGAGATAATTTATTCTCGTCAACATCAAATTCTCTCATCAGAGATAATCGCTGATTAGCAGTTTCTTGTGGTGCGGAACTAGTCGATTTTGAAAGAGCTTGTCTAGCAGTAGGTGAAATTCGACTTAAATTAGCTAAAAAAGATAAAGATAAAAACGAGGATATTTTATAAAAAAGTTGAGGTGTGTAAGGAAATAAAAGTGAACCTAAGTTTAACCAAGGTACTCGATGAAATGAAGAAGCAGAATTAATTAAAATAATCTTTGTAAATAATTGAGGAAACTTTTCTAATACTTTAAGTGCCAAGCAACCACCGAATGATTCTCCACAAAGATAAACGTGCGAGCGCGGTACTTTTTCTAGTTCTATCTTGGTTAAAGCTACCACTTTTTCTGCCATTTCATCCCAACTTGTTAGAACATCAGGGGGAATGACAAAACAACGTACATCAAAAGCTGCTTCTAACCCTGCTGTTTGAATATACATCAATTCCTTGCCAGTCTCATCCATTCCAGGTAGAAATACAAAGAGTGGATAATTAGAGTTAGATAATTCGGGAGTTAAAAAATAAGGATGACTACGAATTTTAGATGGCATAAATAAACTAATTTACGAGAACAAGAGTGATAATTTCGATAAGTTAGTAAAAAATTTTTAACTACGACTCAATTAACTCAGAAGTAAAGCTGTTTTTATCTACATCTTTTTGGCTATTGACATCATCATTAGTTGCTTGCAAACAATCTTGATCTATTTGATCTACTAAACGTAAATCAAGCAGGCTGGCGACCCAACCAGCCGTCAATCCTTGGAAAAAAACTGTCATCATTATTGTCAAAAATACTAAGGCTTTAATTGAATCACCGCCATTGATACCCTGTTTTGTCAGTGAAACTGCAAACAAAGAGGCTAAAGAAGCAGCTACAATTCCACGAGGAGCAACCCAAGATAAAAATAACTGCTGTTGCCAGTTAAAACCTTGATTCCAGGTAGATATTAAAATATTAATAGGACGCACTATTAGCATCAGCACTAGAACTGTCAGAACACTACCCCAACCTAAAGCGAAAACACTGGCAATTGATAAGTCTGCTGCTAACAGAATGAACAAAACCGAATTAGCTAAAATGCTCAACTGTTCATTAAACTTACGCAATAAAGATTCTGAAGGTAGGTTACTAGCTCTTAAAACTATCCCCATAACTACAGCAACCACCAAACCAGATTCACTACGTAACACCTGTGCCAAACTAAATAAACCCCAAACACTAGCTAAAACGACTAGATTTTTTAACTCTTGGGATAAGAATTGATCCTGTTTGATAAGTTGGGATAGTAACCAGCCTCCAGCTATACCAATAGCTACGCCTATACCCAAACGCAAAACTAGACCCTTAATTAAAATTAGTGGCTCCACATCTCCACTCAAAACAAAGTGAAGCACAATCACAGCCAAAATCGCACCAATTGGATCGATAAAAACACCCTCTCCTTCTAAAAGTGTTGAGACTTTTTTCTCTACACCAATTTGTTTGAGGAGTGGATTAATTACTGTTGGCCCTGTCACAACTACTAAGGAGGCATAAAGAAAAGCAATTGACCAGGGAAATTCACTCAGCCAGTGTGCAGCCATTCCAGCACCAGTTAAGGTAATCAGCACTCCCAAAGTGACAAGATTGCGAAGACTACTAGAAACCTCTTTTAACTCTCCTAACTGTAGATTTAAACCACCCTCGAATAAAATCAGCGCCACTGATAGGGAAACTACAACTTCTAAACCAATGCCCAGTAAAGATGGATTTAAAAAATCAAAACCATCTCGTCCCAGAAGAATCCCAAACAGAAGTAGCAAGACGATACTAGGAATGTGAAAATAACCAGCTAAAACTTGAGCAGCAATACCAGCCACAACTGTTGCACTGATCAGAATAGTAATGGGCAAGGATTCTTCCATAGAAAAATTAAGTCGTGCTGTACAACCTCCCATAACTGAATCTTCCTAAATTATGAGGTTTATATTTCAGGAAAAAATATAGCTATTTACGCTGTGCTGTACTAGCTTTTTAACAGGCTGATACTGGCGCGACAGGCTATGCATAGTTTACTTCACTAAAGGAGTATACTAACGCACTGCTAGCGATCGCTACAAACTCAATACGCTTGGGTTAAGGGCTACTGGCAACAATTTTGGGTTTTCGAGACGCGATAAATCGCCGTCTCTACAAATATTTTGTTGCTCATTCTGAACTGTATTGGCTACTAAATCTACAGAATTGCTCTACAGTCGGAGTCTCTTCAAATTGCACCATTATTATGTCAAATGCTTATAGACTAAACATTGTGTACATCGTATTTTAGCCAAACTTACCACTGAGATATTCTTTAGTTGCTTGGGCTTGGGGATTGCTATTTATCAGAAATGTGTTGAAAGGCGATCGCTATTCAATACCTTCGCCAATTTACGAGGCTTAGGAATAGTGTTCACCTGAGTGAATATGATAGTTGCTTATTTAGTCGTTCGATTCAATATCTATTCTACCTTCAATTCCTACCGACTCTATCAGCTTTTCTTCAGGCATAAACTCATCAATCAACGTAATTATCACTGCTGCCGCAGGCACTGCTAGCAGCACACCAATAAATCCAAATAGCTTACCCATTACCAAAAATGTCACAATCACCATTACTGGATGAATATTAACTTGCTGACCCATCACTAAAGGCTGAACAATATGGGCATCTATTTGATTCATTACAAAGAAAAGTATTAATACAAATATTAGTTTTAGCGGTGAAATACTCAATGCTACTAATGCTGGTAAAAAAGCACCAATAATCGAACCAAAGTAAGGAATTATTTCAAATAATCCTGTAATAATCCCAAATGTTAGGGCTGACGGAATCCCCAAAATCAAAAGTCCAAACGTTACTCCAGCACCCAGAAATATCATCGCTATTCCTGTACCAAAAATCCAGCCTCGCAATCTTATTTCACAAGCCTTAAGGATTCGTTTAAACCTCTGTTGATGTTGCCTTGGTACTAATCTTAAAATCCCTTTCACTAAGGAATTAGGATCGTAAGCCATGTAAAGCGCTAAAATTAACGTCGCTACCAACTCAACGGTTAAACTTAAAGCTTCACCTAAGAAAACTGGTACTCCCCTTAGCAACTGCTCGGTCAAATTCCGTAATTGTATTAGTGCTCGCGAAATGTCAGGAATAAAAGTGAATTTTTGGCGCAGTTGTTCAACATCTCCTGTCAACGTATTGAGATAAGTTGGTAATGTTTTGATTAATTTTTGAGATTCAAATGTCACATTAGGTAGGACTACAGTAGCTAATACCACCACAAATCCGATGATTAATCCAATCAGTAGCAAAACAGCAACATCTTGTGATTTGACTAACTTTTGTAAAAATCGTAATAGAGTTCGCAAAATTAAAGCGATCAATGCTGCAATAACCAAAAGTTCTAATACTGGTAAAAGTTGATATAAAATGTAGAGTGCCGCAGCTACTATTACTGCCAATGGCGCACCACGAGTTAACTGCGACCATCCATTGTCTGTATTTCTGGAATTCGACATTACTATCACTTCTTATTATGTTTTAATTTTTCAAATTTAGTGCCTGGGATGGCGCAGAAGTTTTCTCTTTAAAAGTAGCTGTGAGCCTGATTATCGCAAGCCTATTTTTATTTACTTTAGCCTATAATGACCAGATAAGTTTAATTTTTTTATTTTATGCCTTAAAAATTCCCTTCCAGATTTGCGAGATTATTTCACTGTTTATGGTGTTCGCTATCTTCTTGTTCGCTGCCGCTATTCATCATTTGCAGCATATTCGGCCCACCAGTGTTGAAGAACCGCGCAACTAGTAAAGCTGCTAGAGCCAAAAACAAAATATTCAATACTGTAGTGTAGTTAAATTGGATAGATGCCTCAACTACTTTGGCGTTGTGTTCTTGTGGTATTAATCCCAAAATTTGGAACAGAACTTCAATGATTAATGCCGCGCTTACCATCGCTGTGTAGAAAGCGATCGCTAGAAATATGCTAACTTTTAAACTGTAATATTTGCGGTAAATATTCAAAATTGGTAGTATAATCAGGTCGGCAAAAATAAATGCAACTACACCTCCAAAGCTAATACCTCCATTCCACAGCACAGCCGCTAGAGGAACATTCCCCACAGAACAAACAAAGGAAAATATTGCTACAATTGGCCCGACAATGGCCCCCCATAATTTCGACCATATAGGGTGATCTGTGAGAAAGAATGCTTGCCAAAAGTCGTTGGATACCCAAGCAGCCAAAGCCCCTGCAATTACTAATCCCAGCGCAATATCTAACCATACTGAAACCCAGTCCATGACAAAGTAGTGGCTAATAGATGTAAACCCTTTATCAGAAAAAATCCTTTGCCAAATGGAACCTTCTGTCACCGACATATCCATGTTGGCGTGTCCTTCCATTTTGCCAGAGAGTCCCCGGTTGGCTTGCTGTTTAGCTGCTTTCACCATCTGGGGTTTTAGGAATACTTTAAATAGAAACACTAATATGGCAATCATCAACAACCCACCGACATACTCAGCCAGGGTAAATTGCCACCCCATTAATACTGCCAAGATAATGCCTAGTTCAATGACTAAATTAGTTGAGGCAAATTGAAATGCGATCGCTGCTGTAAAGTTACCACCTTTGCGAAAGATGGAACGGGCAAGGGCGACAGAAGCATAAGAACATGACGATGAAGCTGCACCTAAACCACAGGCTACTGCGATCGATTTTGGTGACGCATCTGGTAGTAGTCGGCTCATTTCCCCTTTGGAAATTACCGCTTGAACAATACCTGATAGTGTAAAACCAAGAATGAGCGCCCAAAGAATTTCCCACAACATAGAAAATGTCATGTTGAGTGCTAGGAAAATTCCATTGATGGGGTCGCTAAAAGGGTTTATAGTGTTCATTTTTATCAATTATCAGAATAGTTTTATCCCAATTCCTAAGTAGTAGAAACTTCTAATTCACCATCGAGATGGGTAACTTCCCATTGAGTCTGTTCGCCATCACGCCAAAATCGCAATCCCACAGTAGCGTCTCCCACGGACAAATTTGTGAGTTCTAAATCGGGTAAGCAATCTGGTAGATTCGGCTGTACTTTTAACTGTTGTTTTGAGGCATCAGCTTTGAGTCCTAAAATGGTACGAATGAGTAAGAAAATTGAACCAGCAGCCCAAGCTTGGGGTATATTAGCGTCTGGGTATGGGACTGGAAAGTTATCATCTTGGCGTTCAATTCCCGCAAACAATTCTGGCATTCGCCCAGCTTGAAAATAACTAGCAGCAGCAAAGATACCCTCAGCAATGCGGTTAGCTTCTTGGTGATAGCCATATCGCTTTAATCCGGCGGCAATTATGGAATTATCATGAGGCCAAACACTACCCCGTTGATAACTAATCGGGTTATATGCCTGATTTTGAGATGAAAGAGTCCGCACACCCCAACCACACCACATATCTGGTTGAAAAAGTCGGTTAACAAGTTTTTTTGCTCGTTCCTCTGGGACGATACCAGACCAGAGCAAATGACCAGGATTTGAGGTAATTGATTGAATTTGCTGCTTTTTATCGTCTAATCCTAAACAGTAAAAGCCAACTGATTCCATCCAAAAGCGATCGTTAAATCTTTGATAAAGTTCTTCGGCTTTTTGACGCAGCTTTTTCGCTTGTTCTTTTTCGCCCCAGACTTCATAAATTAAAGCTGCCCTCAGCCACGCATCATAAACGTAGCCTTGGACTTCACATAAAGCGATTGGCGGCTCAACTAACTCACCGTTTGGGTAAACTATTGCGTCACCCGAATCTTTCCAACCTTGATTGCGTAATCCTTTTGACGAACGAGTTAAATACTCAACAAAGCCATCCCCGTCCAAGTCGCCGTATTTGTCAATCCAATTTAGCGCCTTTTCCAGTGGCGCTCGACACTCATCAAGCATACTGAGGTCGGCGTTCCAGTTATAGGCTTCAGATAAAGTAACAATCCAAAGGATGGTAGTATCTACTGTTCCGTAGTAGGGATGATATGGAAGTAGGTTGAGTGTAGTTAACTCATCGCGCCGCATTTCGTGCAGCATTTTGCCCGGTTGGGCATCGTGCCAATCATCCAACTCAGTTGCCTGGAGTTGAGCCAGCTTCAGTAAGGTGCCACGGGCAAATTCATGATAAACTGCGATCGCTTGCAAGCTAGAAATTATTGAGTCACGTCCAAAAACAGCAACAAACCAGGGAATACCAGCAGCAGGCATCCAAAATTGATGTCCATTATCATCCACCTCAATCCGCAACGCTCCCATATCTGCGATCGCTTGCTGATAATATTCGGCAATTTCAGCATTAGACGATCGCAACTTTGTTGCATTAGTCAGAAATTCATCCCTAACCTTTCCCGCTTTCGTATTGTGAGGCACAGCGCAGGTATTTTGAGGTTTGAAAACATTTCCATCAGCTAAGGCTGTAAAATTGACACAAGTGTGCCATGTTTTCCCAGGAGCAATGACCACATCAAAAATTAAACGACCATTGGCATAGCGTGGCTCAGAATTACCACAAACTGGCTCAATCACAATACCTCGCAAGAAAGAGCCATTGCGATATTCAGTAGTAAGTACACCATTTTCCCATTTGGTTTGTGTCTCACCCCGCGTCAATATTTGCTGTGATTTGACTTCAAAAATATCCGCAAAATCAGAACGCACAGCTAGCATTAATTGAAACTTAACAGCTTCACTGTGATAGTTAATTATATCAATATCTTCATGCATACCTTCCACAATGTCGCGCCGAACAGTTACAAGCAAACTACCAGCAGGTAAAGAGCCGTTGATAATAGGAAGTTGTGGGTTAGTGAATTGGTAAAGTGCATTATGATGGGTGATATTGCTAGAGGCTAGCAGCGAAAGGCGATAGCGATTCAGAGAAATTTCGTAGTAAGAAATCAGCCGTGTGTCCCAAACAAAAAAACCTTGAGGTAAATTCTCGTCGATAGAACCATCACTAGCCGTTACTAAAAAAGAGGAACCATCGTTAATGGTTATCAAACCCGAATTGACAGTAACTTTTGTAGGCATTCTCAATTAACCAATTGTGTGGTTTTAATTTCCCCGCTTCCAACAAGCAGCAAGTTTTGTGGCTCTTTTTAAATCCCAGCTACAAAACTTAAGTACGAATTACGAATTATGAATTATCTTAACCATTCTCTGTAAAACCTGGATACAATGTCATACCACCGTCTACAAACAGTGTTGTACCGTTGACATAATCAGAGTCATCAGAAGCCAACCAAACTGCTGCTTTGGCGATATCTTCTACATCACCCACACGTTTTGCTGGAATTAGTTTTAGTAAATTTGCCTCTGCTTGTGGGGTATCCCAAGCTGATTTGTTAATTGGGGTTTTGATTGCACCAGGAGCAATACTATTAACACGAATTTTGTGGGGGGCAAGTTCTTGGGCAATACTTTGCATCATCATATTAATACCACCCTTGCTAGTAGCATAATTGACGTGACCAGCCCAAGGAATTACCTGATGCACAGAACTCATGCAAATAATCTTACCTGCCGCACATGAAATATCAGGCTTCACACCTCGATGCAAGAATTCCTTTGCGGCTTCCCTAGCACATAAGAATTGTCCCGTTAGATTTATCCCAATAACTGCATTCCATTGATCGAGGGTCATATCTATCAATGCTGAGTCTTTTTGAATGCCCGCATTACTTACTAAAATATCAATAGTGCCAAATTGTTTAAGGGTTTGGCTGAACATTGCCTTTACTTGGTCTTCTTTGCTGACATCGGCTTGAATAGCGAATGCTTCTCCATTAGCAGCTTTGATATCATCAACAATTTTTTGGGCTGACTCAGCTTCAGAATGGTAATTGATAGCTACCACTGCACCTGATAAAGCTAAATAGCGAGCGATCGCTTCACCAATCCCAGAACTACCACCTGTCACAAGTGCTTTTTGACCTTTAAGCAGATAAGGGGAATAACTCATAATACTTTTTCAGAATTTTTGCTATGTATTTTCATTTGCAAAGTTTGAGGATAGCCGATATTGAAAACTTATGATTGAATCCAAATTGAAGCAAGCTGTCCTACGTTGAACTTTTTATACCAATTACATATTTTGCTTATGTGTTTAATTTTTGACAGCTATTTTGGTGATTCTGGCATTACTTTAGAGGTTTGCAAGAATGAACGCTTCTAGCCATTGGAATAATAAATATCTCTACCGAAAGAACTATAAAAATTTCATCACGATTTCATTATTGGATGAAATCTTTAAAGGATGAAGTAAATGAAGAGAAAAAGGGCAGGGAGCAGGGGAAAACCCCATAAATAAATTTATTAAAATTGAAAATTGGAGGAATTTAGCTAACAGGAAATCATAATTTATTTGGTTCTTCAGTACCTGTTATGCCAAATTATTAGTTAAACATCAAAATTTGGCTTAAAAATAAGGTTAAAAGCCAAAATCATTACTAAAACCATAAAATGTTAGTAAATAATGTTAATTCTGTTGATAATTAAGGGTTTCAGGATTTTATCAAAGGAATTTAGCATAACAAGTACTGAAGATCCATATTTATTTCTTTAGTAGAATAAGGATTTCATAATTATTTCACTTTTTCGTGAAAGCGTAATTAAAGAAGGCTTTTAGCATTGGGTTGACTATGCGGCTGATATTAGTTGAGGATGAAGCAGATTTAGGTGCAGCAATCAAACAAGTCCTGAGCCATGAGGCGTATATAGTTGACTGGTTTCTAGATGGTACTCAGGCATGGCAATATTTAGAAACTGGGTGGACTGAGTACACACTTGCGATTTTTGATTGGATGCTGCCTGGAGTATCGGGGATAGAGTTGTGTAAATGGTTGCGATCGCGCCAATTAACTCTACCTGTATTAATGCTAACGGCTAAAGACCGAATGGAGGAAAAGATTATTGGTCTAGATAGCGGTGCAGATGATTATTTGGTTAAACCCTTTGATATGGCAGAACTGCTGGCAAGATTGCGAGCATTACAACGGCGATCCTCTTACGTAGGAGTAACGCTGACACCTCAAGTCCAACCCCGACGCTTACAAGTAGGTTGCCTGACGCTCAATTACAGCACTCATCAACTTACTCGTCAGTATGGTCACGGAGAAAATCAAGTATTATCTTTAACTGTCAAGGAATTTCAATTGTTGGAATATTTCATGAGACATCCTAACCAAATTGTCAGCCGCGACCAAATTATTAATCAGCTTTGGGAAATTGGTGCAGAACCAGTTAGCAATGTCGTAGCAGCACAAATTCGCTTATTGAGACGCAAATTAGGAGAAGAAGAGAACGAATCTTTGATTGAAACTGTTTATGGTATGGGCTATCGTCTCAATATTCCGGCCGCGGAAATAGGCAGATGATTTCTGCTAAGACAGCGACACTTTCACCAAGGTTATAGAAATATGGAACGCAACCCCATTTTCCACCAGACTCGGTTGCGGCTGGCAGCTTGGTATACCCTCGTCATGGGCGGTATTTTAGGGCTATCTAGTTTGGGGGTTTATAGTGTGGTTGCCCATGCCTACTATGAAACCATAGACCAGGGATTGCAATCAGTCGCAAAGGCACTCCATAAAAGTATTGAACCGGCTTGGCAACAACCCGGACAATTACAACGCCTGAATAAAGAATTTTCTTTAGAATTATGTGTGGCTCAGACAAATTGTTTGCCTAAAATAACATCTATTAAAAAATCAATCACAGAGGCGGCGAATCCAGTTAATTACTATATACGCTTATTGAATCGCTCAGGAAAACTTTTTGCTAGTGGAGGTATGGAATTTGACAAGTTACCGATTACCTCAGAATTACAGCATTGGCAAATACTAACAGATTCTTCTGGCGCTCGATACCGCGAAATCACTTTACCTTTGTATACTCAAAAACAGGTTTCGGGTTATCTACAAGTGGCGCGTAGTATCACTGATTTAGACCAACATCTGGCTTATTTAAGATTAGCTTTGGTGTTGGGATTACCAATTTCCATGATTTTCGTTGGGTTGTCTAGTTGGTGGTTGGCAGGAAGGGCAATGCAACCTGTATATCTTTCCTACCAACAAATGCAACAATTTACTGCTGATGCTGCCCATGAGTTTCGCACACCTTTAGCAGCAATGTACTCTACTATTGAAGCTGCTATCAAGTTACAGCAAGAACCAAAATCCAATGGTGGAATTTTAGATGTACTCAAACGCCAAAATCGGCGACTATCACAATTAGTAGGAGATTTGCTGTTATTAACGAGGATAGACCAAAAAGAACTAACAGGAGAATATCAGTCTTGCTGTTTGAATGATTTAATTAGCGACTTAATTGAGGAATTAGCATTTTTGGCAGTAGAAACTAAAGTCAATCTCTCTAAACAGGTACAAATCCTAGAAAAACTGTATGTGATGGGAAATGAAGAACAGCTTTATCGCTTAATTTCCAACTTAATTGCTAATGCAATTCAAGCTACATTTAGCGGTGGAAAAGTTACGGTTTTTTTGGAAAAAAGTGAGCTTTACGCCATGATTAAAATTCAAGATACAGGAATTGGTATTGCTGTTGAACATCAACAGCGAATTTTTGATCGCTTCTACCGAGTAGATCGCGACCGCTCTCGTACCTCTGGCGGTTCGGGTTTGGGATTAGCGATCGCCATCGCGATCGCCAGAGCGCATAAAGGCAATATTCACGTTCAAAGTCAACCTGGGCTAGGTAGTACATTTACAGTTCGACTTCCTCTTTCATCGTGATTTCTGGAAATAAATGTTGCTATCTAGTGCATTATTTATCTTGATAACGATATTCTATGCTAAAGCTTTTGTTTAAAATCTGACTTTTCACGTTATGTGGAAAAGCCATGAAAAACCTAACCCCCTTCCCTACCAGGGTTGGGGGAAAATTCAAAGTCTCTCTCCTTTTAGGAGACAGATTTAGAGAGAGGTTTTCCAGATACCGTGAAAAGTCAGGTTTAAAATCCAGAATCTAAAATCATTTGATTTGGAGGAGTTTTGATAAATAATATTCGCAATCGCTTCAGGGGTTTTAAGCGCAAAAGGGTTGAACCATCACAACTAAAACAGTTGGTACATGAATTATTGGAAGAGTCTAGTCTCGACGCAACATATTTGGTTTTGATTATTGGCTCATGTGCGATCGCTACATTTGGCCTACTTGCCAATAGCACTGCTGTAATTATCGGCGCAATGATTATCGCACCTCTGATGTTGCCAATTCGAGGTTTAGCCTTTGGTGCATTAATTGGAAATATTAACCTATTTCGTAAAGGCGTAATAGCAGTATTCTTAGGCACATTACTAGCACTTTTAATTTCTTGCAGTATAGGTTGGATCGTTAATCTACCTAGTTTCGGCAGTGAAGTGCTATCTCGCTCCAAACCTAACCTGCTTGATTTGGGTATTGCAGTCGCAGCAGGTTGTATCAGTGGCTACGCTAAAGTAAATTCAAAAATCTCTGCTAGTGTGGCAGGGACGGCAATAGCTGTTGCCCTCATGCCCCCAATTTGCGTCATCGGTTTAGGTCTAGCAAAATTTAACTTATCACTCAGCTTAGGAGCGACTTTGCTCTACCTAACGAACCTTTTGGGTATTAGCCTTGCTTGTATGCTGACATTTTTATTCACCGGCTATTCTCCTGTTGATCGCGCCCAAAAAGCGCTGCTATGGGCATTGGCGTTAACAGGTGCTTTATTAATACCTTTAACTGTGAGCTTTACCCGATTAGTTAGACAAGCAGAACTCGAAACCCATTTGAGAAAGGCACTGCTGAACCGAACTGTAACTTTTCAACGTTTGGAACTACTGAAAACTGATACTAATTGGCTGAGTAATCCGCCTCAAGTTCGCTTGAGTGTTAGCGCACAAGAACCTGTAACATCAAAGCAAGTAAGCCTTTTAGAAGCGTTTCTTGAAAAAGAAACTAGGCAACGTTTTTCCCTGATTTTTGAAGTTAGTCAAGTGAAAGAAGTCAGAGGAGAAAAATCAGATTCTCCTCACAAATAAACGGTTCTTCCGTACCTGTTATGCCAAATTATTAGTTAAACATCAAAACTTGCTTGAAAGTATAGGTAAAAAACCCAAAACCCAACCAACTGCCTAAAATGTTATTAAATAATTCTTATTTTTTGGTGTAGCAAGGGTTTCATGTTTATTACGAAGGAGATTTAGCATAATATGTCAAATAAATTTTTCATCCTATTTATAGATAGGAAAAACTAACTAAAGGTGGAGTTAGATATCAGGATATTTTTATATCCTTATTAAGGTTGACTAATTAAGCAAGTAAGATCATGAATGCAGATATATCCGCACTCTGGGACAGAATCCAGGGAATGATTAACGGATTCATTGTCCTACTGCCGAATATCGTGCTGGCATTGATTGTCTTTGCAATCTTCTTCGCGGTGGCTAGAGCGATTAAGAGAGTAGTTAAACGATTGACTCGCGATCGCCACCAAGCCCGGAATCTAGGACTAGTACTGGGACGCTTGGCGCAAGGTACAATACTGTTAATCGGGCTATTTGTGGCTTTGTCGATTGTAATACCGACATTCCGAGCCGGAGATTTGATACAACTACTGGGGATTAGTGGTGTAGCGATCGGCTTTGCCTTTCGTGACATTCTGCAAAACTTCTTGGCTGGGATTCTGATCCTCTTAACAGAGCCGTTCCAAATCAATGACCAAATAGTTTTTAAAGGCTTTGAGGGAACTGTAGAAAATATTGAGACACGAGCGACAACAATTAGAACTTACGATGGTCGTCGCATTGTGATTCCTAACTCAGAATTGTTCACTAATTCGGTAACTGTAAACACTGCCTTTGAAAGTCGCCGACTACAGTATGATGTCGGTATTGGTTACGGCGATGATATAGACCGAGCCAAGAAGTTAATGCTTGAAGCATTGCATAGTGTGCCGGAAATACTGAAAGATCCTGCTCCTGATGTGCTGCTCATGGAACTTGCCGAAAGTACCGTTAATATCCGCGTTCGTTGGTGGATTAACCCGCCAGGACGTGCAGATGACCTCGCCTCACGGGACAAGGTGCTTTCTACAATTAAGAAAACGTTAGTTGAAAACGGCATCGATTTACCCTTTCCCACACAGCAAATTTTATTCCATGACCAGACAGAAGAGATAGATGGCGATCGCTCCCGTCAGCGTGAAGGTTGGCCATCTGGTAAAGGCAAAGTACCAAAACCCCGCAACATTGGTGATTCACTCAGGTTACTTGCTCAAGAGCGCTCCTCACGAGATGACAACGGTAAGGTAGATGCTCAAATCAACGAACAATGAGAAACGTTAAATTAAGCAAACTTTGGGATCAGTTGCACTCAAGTTACTGGTTCATCCCAGCAGTTATGGCAGTGCTAGCTACTGCTTTAGCTTTCACAATGCTTACTCTTGACCACACAGGCAAGGTGGAAATTAATTATTCATCATGCTTCAACCATCATTCAGGCATCGCACGTAATTGGAAATGTTAGTAGTGATTTACACAAAACTATCGATCGCCTGTTTCCCGAAAAAATTGGATATAGTAAACTACAGAAACAAGTAACACCGTCCATCCCAGTTAACTTTGAAGAAGAAGCTTGTCCCATTCGAGCGATCGCCACAGGTTATTTATTTGCAAGCAATTGATGATCAAGAACTCATAAATATTGCTTGTAAATACAATCTACTAATACGGCTTCAGACTCGACCGGGAAAATTTATAGTCAAAGGTAGTGATTTAGTTATAGTTTTTCCTGGAGAAGGCTCACTTTTTTGGTGGAGTTACCTCTCTTGGTCTACTGTATTGGCTAGAAGAGTAATAGGTGCAGCATTGATTTGATTTTCCTAACTTATGGCTATAGAATTACTAATCTATCTCAGCGATCGCTCGTGGTTTTGCCACAGCAGCCGGATTAGAACGCAGCACAGCAGTCCAGATTGGGGTGAATTTGGTATTACGTCGTCCCCACAGTCGCCAAGATAAATTTGAAGCCGATCGAAGAGGACTGAAGACTTTAGGATGTGCTGGTTATGCTCAATCTGCCATGATTGCTTTTATGCAAAAGTTACTCAACCAGCCTTCAGTGCCAACATTTTTGAGTACTCACCCTGCAACCAGCGATCGCACAGAATAGTTGGTGATGGTAGAGTAGGAGCGCTGACGTGGCAAGCTTTACAGCAGTAATATAGCACCCGTGCGCCGTCGTCGTTTCTAACAGTGGCTACACAAACTCTCGTCCGCCTGTGCGGACTAAGAGAAAATTAATGACATAGGTAGTATTGCCTTACCAGAGTTCCAACAGGGATGTTTTTAGCCTGAGAGTGAGCAGAAAATTTCATGCAGCCACTTGACATCAAAATTAAGTGCACATACACTTAATTTATGGATAAACACACTAACCCAATCAATACCGATCTTCTAGATCAAGTGGGTTCAGCGTGCGCCTGTTTCAATATCCGAAAGGCTTCTCGTGTTATGACACAACACTTTGATGAAGTACTCAAGCCGAGCGGATTGCTAGTGACTCAGTTCACCATTCTGGCTGCTGTAGCGATCGCAAAATCAGCCACGGTCAACGAGTTAGCAAAGATGCTAGTGATGGATCGCACGACCTTAACCAGGAATCTCAAGCCCCTTGAACGCGAAGGATGGTTAAAATCCAAACCTGGACAAGACCAGCGAACTCGTATCATTGCCTTGACCGAAGCCGGAGAAGCTGTCTTAGCGAAAGCTTTACCATTGTGGAAACAGGCTCAAAGCATGGTTGAGGAAGTGCTTGGACAGCAACGATGGAACACTTTGCTGGCACATTTAGTGGAAGCAACAGCACTCTTGCGTTAAGTCTAAAATTTTTCTCCAAAAAGTGTATATGCACTTAACTTCTCTATATTGGCAGTTGATGATATGCATTCAAAGAAATCATCGGCACCTCGTGTCAAGGAGTCAGCAACATGAAAACCTCGGATCTTATCAGCAAGTATCAAAAGCTTAGTGCCTATTGGCAGGCAGCAAAGACCGATGAAATTAACGCCAAAGTGATTGTCGAACAACTGACCGCCATCCCAAAAGCTTAGGAGTCTGGGTGCAGAAGCCAGATGAAACAAAGATCCTGGACAAATTCATCATCAGGATTTCACAGCATTATTAGCAAAATCATTACAAAAAGGTAGGTCATCATGGAAGAGGGCATGTCGGATAATCCTGGAGTAATTGCTTTTCCGCCAGCACTCTATGCTGGAACATTATTAATCGGATTAGTACTTAGTTTCGTGTTTCCAATCGACTTTTTATCGCGATCGGTAGCACTAGTTTTGGGAGTATTAGCGATTATTTGCGCGGGTTTGATAGTAACTTCAGCTTTTCGGACGATGAATCGCGCCCAGACAGAGGTTAACCCTTCACGTCCGACAACAGCGATCGTTTCGGACGGGGTTTTTAGGTTAAGCCGCAACCCAATTTATTTGTCTCTGACTCTGCTTTACATCGGCATCGCGTTGCTATTTAGTGCGCTCTGGGCATTGCTACTATTATTGCCCCTTTTAGTTATTGTGCAAATCGGGGTTGTTCAGCGCGAAGAGAGTTACTTGGAGCGTAAATTTGGCGATGAATACTTACGCTACAAGGCACGAGTGCGTCGCTGGGTATAAATTACCCATTAAAACCAATTGAAAATTACTCTATGGAGAAAAGCTGATGAGCGACATCAATTTCCGACGCGGCAGGTCTGATGCAGCAACTTCAATCTTGAACTGTAGTAAGCTGTCGCGCTTTTTGGACAACAAAAATGTCAAACACTGCAATTGCTACTGCTTGATATAAAAACTATGAGTTAGCCAAATCCAAAATCTATACAGATTTATAATTATCAACGCTAGAGGCTTCTATGGCTAAATTTGATAACCATCCTACCGTGAGATGGTGGCGTGAGCAGTCTACAAACAACCCAAAAACAAGCACAGTCGCTTTGAATTCTGATTCACTCCGAACACTTTGTTTAGATGCGGGTGCTGATGATGTAGGATTTGTGGAAATTTATCGACCCGCGATCGCCGACCAACATGCCGAAATTCTGGCAGTATTTCCACCCACGAAAACATTGATTAGCTTTGTCTCCTGCATGAATCGGGAAAACGTTCGCACTCCAGCGCGATCAATCGCTAATCTGGAATTTCATGCCAATTACGACCATGCCGATGAAGTAGCTCGAAACCTCGTCAAAGCATTCGCGCAGATTGGTGTCCGAGCCTTGAATCCGTCAGTGGCATTCCCAATGGAAATGGATCGTTATCCAGACAAAAAAGCCTGGGTTATATCTCATAAACCTGTGGCTGTTGAAGCAGGATTAGGACACATAGGAATTCATCGAAATGTGATTCATCCCAAGTTTGGTAATTTCATTGCCCTCGGTACAGTTTTAATCGATACAGAAGTAACGGAGTACGCCCACCCGATCGATTACAATCCCTGCATTGAGTGTAAATTGTGTGTTGCGGCTTGTCCTGTAGGCGCGATCGGGGCTGACGGTAGTTTTAGCTTTTCAGCTTGTTACACTCATAATTACCGCGAGTTCATGGGCGGATTCACAGATTGGACAGAGACGATCGCTGACAGCAAAAGTGCTAGTGATTATCGAAAAAAAGTCAGTGCTTCTGAATCAGCCTCAATGTGGCAAAGCTTGTCTTTCAAGCCTAACTACAAAGCAGCCTACTGTATTGCGGCATGTCCGGCGGGAGAAGATGTAATTGCTCCATTCTTGAGCAATCGCAAAGCATTTATTAAAGATGTGGTCAAGCCATTGCAGGACAAAACCGAAACCATCTATGTGGTGCCGGGATCGGATGCCGAAAACTATGTTGCCAAACATTTTCCCAATAAAACGGTGAAGCTTGTGAGCAGTGGCATTCGTCCTCAATCGATTCAAGGATTTCTCTTTGGATTACCATTGTTATTTCAACGCAATCGGTCGGAGGGATTGAGTGCAATTTACCATTTCACATTCACTGGTTCTGAGTCTCGTCGTGCAACAGTGACGATTCAAAATAAAATGGTACGAGTTCAAGAAGGACATCTTGGGAAAGCAGATATTTCTGTCACGGCAGATAGCAAAACTTGGCTGGGTTTTCTTGGCAAGGAACAAAACCTAATTTGGGCATTGCTGCGGTGTAAAATTCGGGTTAGTGGTTCTCTTAAGCTACTTCAGGCATTTGGTAAATGTTTTCCTGCCTGAAATATTCAGTTAAATGTGGTGAGAGGCGATCGCTGTTGGTCGTGTCTGTCGAGCGATCGCCTGGAATGGGAATAATTAGGGCTTGCTGAAAAAAAAGAAAAGGTGACAGTCTCTAGATTCTCAGACCAAAGAAGTATATTACGGTGCAAGATAAGATTGCTATAAGTACAGCATCCATCGGGGTAAAATGTTGGGAGTTTGATAATCTCTCTATATTTACTTGATGCTAAATATTCTATTTAACTGCAATCCCCTTATAGCATTAGATTCTACCACGGGTGAAGTCGTAATTGCAGAACAACTCAAGCAATTTTTACTAGTACTATCTGTCTCATTGGGTGTTGCTACACTACCACAAATTTTTAGTTGGTTGCGCCGCATTCCTTATACACTCTTACTCGTCATAGTGGGATTAGGGTTAGCATTCGTCAATGTACGATTGATTAATCTCTCTCCTGAATTGATTCTGATGATTTTCTTACCGCCACTGCTGTTTGAAGCTGCTTGGAATTTGAAATGGTCAGACTTAAAGCGGGATTTGTTCCCTATTTGTCTGTATGCAGTAGTAGGGGTAATAATTTCTATTGCTGGAGTAGCAATTGGTCTTCATCAATTCGCTGGACTTGAACTTAGCATTGCTCTATTAGTTGGAGCTAGTCTATCAGCAACCGATCCGGTTTCGGTAACGGCTCTATTTCGGGAACTAGGAGCAAGCAAACGTCTAACAACGCTGATGGAAGGAGAAAGTTTATTTAATGATGGTATGGCCGTTGTGGCTTTTGGCTTATTAGTTGCTCTGCCGTTAGGTACTGCCAAACTTGATTTACAGTCTGCTTTATTAGAATTTGTTCAGGTAGTAGGCATTGGTATCAGCGTTGGAGGATTAATTGGGTTTGGTATTTCCTATCTAACACAACGTTTCGACTTACCATTAGTAGAACAATCTCTTACCCTGGTTTCTGCCTACAGCACTTACCTAATTACAGAATATTTGGGTGGTTCTGGAGTGATTGGAGTTGTCACAACAGCTTTAATTTTAGGCAACTTTGGCTCACGCATTGGCATGAACCCGCGCACACGGATCATTGTTACTGAATTTTGGGAATTTTTAGCTTTTTTTGTGAATTCGATTGTTTTTCTCTTAATTGGCGATCAAATTCGCTTTGCTGTCTTAGGAGATAATCTGAAAACTATTGCAGTGACGATCGCAGCTATGATTGTGGGACGGGCAGTATCTATTTATGCTTTAAGTAGTCTCAGCAACTGGTTAGCTAAATCCCAAATTCCTTTATCTGAACAAACTGTATTGACGTGGGGTGGGCTACGCGGCTCTGTCTCCATCGCCCTGGCCTTGAGTGTACCAGCCATACTCCCCCAAAGGGAAGAAATTATTGCCACTGTATTTGGAGTAGTTTTATTTACCCTGTTAGTACAAGGCTTAACCATCCAACCATTGTTAGAGAAACTCCAACTTTTAGGTTCGCAACCGCTACGTCAAAAATACACCGAAGCAATTGCCCGTCAAGTTGCTCTCCAAAGGGTGCTGGAATATTTAGAAACAGCACAAAAGCGTCCCGGCATTCAGCCAGAGTTTTATGACTACCAGAAGACGCTACTTTCAAGTGAAATTACCTGTTTGCAAGAAGAAATTGACAAGTTACTTGATGAGTACCCGAATTTGCAAGAATTTACAACCGAAGAACTGCGAGGGGAACTGCTGGCAATTGAAGCTGATACCTATGCTGAGTTTGTCCGCGCAGGTAAGTTAAATAAAGAACTGTCACCTTTTTTACAACCAACCCATGACAGAGCAGATGGGAAGGAATAAGTCGTCTATACTGCATAGTAATACAGTTTCACTTTAAGATTGATACAGATTCTTGCAGGGGGAGCAGGGGAGGCAGGGGGAGCAAGAATAGTGATTTGTATCAATAATTTCGTGAAATGGTATATAGCGTTTCCTAATCTGCTGAGGTACGAATTTATCTGTGTTGATTCATGTTCATCTGTGGTTAATTACTTCTTCTTGTACCTCATTGAAGTGAGAACCTCTGTAAGCGATCGCAACTTAACAAGATTGTAAACTCTTTCAGTTCTGTCTTCATTCCTCCAGCCGTCAAAAATACCATCCATTTACAGGCTCCCAAGAACAACCAGAGGTAATTGAACACTCACTTTAGTACCTATCACAGTGTCAGACTCAATAGATAATTCTCCACCATGAGCATTGACGATACGTTTACTAATGGCAAGCCCCAACCCAGTACCGCTTGGTTTTGTAGAAAAGAACGGCTGCATTAGCTTTGACAAAACCTCTGAAGGAATTGGCTCACCACCATTGCAGACATTAATATGCTCGATAACCTGGCGCAGGTTTACCATATTCTGGATTAGCCACAGCATCCTCAACAGCTAATGTGCGCCCAATTTGCAAAACTGTAGCAATCAATCTACCATGCAGTGCATAAACGCGAGGTGTATCTTCGGACATTTCCAGACTACTAGCTAGAACAGTTTCAAACCCTTCTTGGCAAAAGGTAACAACCGTCCAATCAACTGCAATCAGTTCGCTGACTCCACAGGCAATATTGTGTAAATAGCTACCTATCTCACCAGTGCGATAGTTCAAAGAGGACAAACGTGCTATTATCTGCCGCTCGCGCTGCCAAGGCTGTTGCAACAACATTTCTTCATCATTGGCTTTGCTCATGGATGCTTGTTGCATGGTTTAGCAAAATAAGTTAAAAAATCAAATATTGGATTTTCCAGGTATTAACTCTGGATATCCTAATAATTTTGATGGGGAAATTTTACTAGATAAATGTGCTATTTATGCAGAAAAAGTATGAATTTTTACTTAAATAAATGTAAATTTATACAACAAATAGCAAGCGAAAATCAGGTTGGTTATGGTCAGTGAAGCGAAACAATCCTATAGCCTTATGATAACTTGACTTTAGTCTGCTTTATTCACAATGACATAGTTATAGTAGAAGTCAGAAGCGACACAAGGTCTTGTGCCCATACAGAAGTTTTGCTCTATATCTGGCTGGCTATAGATTTGAAAAAGCATATCTGACAAACTGGCGTATATTTTTTTACATTTAATCACTTATAAGATAAAAATTTAAATTTGGCTGAGAAATCTGTAAGAAGTTTCTAAGGGAAATATCAGTTTTTTAGATATCAATCCTTATCTATTCATAATTCTTAGATAAATTATTTAAGCAATAATCAGTTTAAAGTTCAAGCCAAGAGCTATATTGCTGATTGAGACATTGAGGAATTGAAATCATGAAATTAAGACATTTATTAATACTGGGCTTGTCTTCTCTTGTCATGGTTGGCTGCGTCCGCGAAGTCTCAAAGAACCAGGCTAATGAAAGTCCTATAGCTGTGAATGCCTCTGTTCCCGTGTCTTCAACTCAGGCGAAACCGTTAGGCAAGTCAACTCCTGGAACCTTTCTTCATTCTCCTAAAGGTCAACTTCACAGGTTTACAAACATCAGTTTAGATAGGAGACAACGATGCTAGAAAGTCTGGGAAGAATTAAGAATCCATTAGTCAGAAGTATAGCCGCAGCAGCTACAGTTGGTTCGGTAATTACCTTATCTGCTGCTGTTGTAATTGGAGTAACTAATGCCAAAGCTAAATCGGCTGTTTTAGATGTGCAGAAATCTATCCCCGCAGTGTTGATTAGCAATGGGGTGGGAATTACGCCGATGATTAGTATGGCGAAAGCTTGTACTCTTCTTAATCCTACTCGTCCTATTTGGTTTGTACATGGTGCTAGAGACGGAAATTTTCATGCTTTTCGGGATGAAGTGAGGGAAATTTCTCGACAAAATCATAATCTGAATGTGCATTTTCGCTATAGTCGTCCTACATCTGAAGATAGAGGTAAATACCACAGTGTTGGTTATGTTGATGCTGCTCTGATTCAAGAGTTAGTAAGACAAGACGCACAATTTAGACGGGGATAGACAAGCTGATTTGAGTGTCCACGGAGGTAAAGACAAAGCAGTTTATGCTTATCCATTCGAGCATTACGACTATTGGCGGCGCAAGTTACCTGATATGGATTTACCCTGGGGAATGTTTGGTGAAAACCTTACTACGGTTGGGCTGTTAGAGGATGAGGTTAATATTGGCGATCGCTTCCGAATCGGTAGCGCAGAGGTAATGGTGACTCAACCTCGAATGCCTTGTTATAAACTGGGAGTCAAGTTTGGACGGCCTGATATAGTTAAACAGTTTTTAGATAGCCGCCTAACGGGGTTCTACTTTTCGGTGCTGCAAGAGGGTCAAGTCGGAAATGGTGATACTTTGTCGTTAATCAGTCGAGACTCAAATAATGTCACTGTTGCTGACATCACCCGACTTTATGCACGGGAAACACACGACTTGGAACTGTTACACCGCGCCGTACAAATTGAGGCTTTACCTACAGGTTGGCAAGATTACTTTCAGCAGCAAATTGAAAAGTTTAAAAGATGAATTTCATTAATGTTAGAAAATAAAGCTGTAACCCATTCTCTGTATAAATTATTTTATTTTTCAAGAGTTATGTAGGAGATTAATCTGTCACAGCGATCGCATCAAGCGGGCGCTTACTGCTCCTGAGCAGACAGCGCCTTACGGTAAACGATTTTGTCAGCGCCCGCTTGATAGAAGTCGCGTATCCGTGCTTCCTCTTCATAACCGCACTTGCGGTAGAAAGCTCGTGTGCGCTCGAAGTCCGGCGTACCCGAAGTTTCCACCAGCAGCACACGCCCGCCGCGTGCCATCAATGTTTGCTCAATGTAGCGTAGCAGGGTTGCACCACGTCCTTGTCCTTGGCGGTCGGGTCGGATAGCAATCAACTGTAGATTCCACGTCTCATCAGTCATCCGTTCCATCTCACAGTAAGCGACCCCCACCACCCCGTTGTCGTCGTCGGTAATCCAAAAGCGTTCGGCTTTGCCGTCTCGTAGAGAATGGCTGTCGTTGATACCACCGAAGTAATCGGACAGCATTTCGCCAAGTTCCTCAAGTTGATTCGGTTGGAACAGTCCGGTTGCATCGGCTAAGGCAATCAGCGCGGTTGTGTCATCGGGCATGGTCGGTCGAATCATCGCAAACTCCGTGTGTGTGTAAAACAGGTTAGCCTTTGAAGGAAATATTACAACAGTTGTTATGTTGCATTCAAACATAACAACTGTTGTGATAAGATGTCAAGATACTTGTTTCATGTTGCTGTAAATCGAGGAAAGCTATGAGTTATGACGATCGCCGTATTGAAGTCACGAAAGCGGCATGGCGGGTGATTGTCCGTGAAGGATTGGATCGTGCCAGTATGCGGGCGATCGCGCAAGAACTTGGCTCTTCGACTGGGGTTGTTACCCATTACTTTCGAGATAAAGAAGAACTCACCTTATTTGCCCTGGAACAGGTGTTTGAAAACGTCCTAGAGGACATGAAAACCTGTGCCGAGGGACAACAAGGAATTGACAGACTAGCACAGATGATTTTTGTGGCTCTACCTCTGGAGGACATTGAAAAAGCTGATTGGAAGGTTTGGGTGGCATTTTTGGGCTATTCTATCGGGCGCGATCGCCTTGTTCAGGAGCACCGAAAACGCTATGACTTTTTACGGCAGATTATTTGTCAAGAGTTAGCTGACTTACAAAAAGCCTTGCTGATTCGAGCCGATCTTGATTTAACCCTCGAAGCCAATGCACTTATCGCCCTAGTGGATGGCATTGGCACTGGTGTTGTCATTTGTCCTGAGCAGTTCTCCGCAGATCAACAAAAATATCTTGTGCGGCGACATATCAATGCAATACTTGCATCATCTTGAACACCAACGGGCATATAGTATCAAACGATAGTTGATTTTGATAATAAAAATTAATATAAATTTTTCCTGAGTTTATCCTAGATTTTTATTTATCAATTCACCTAGCAAATTTTAATCAAAATATCAGCCCCATCTTTGATAAAAACGTGATACTCAATATAGCAAATTAATAAAATAAAGTGCAGATATGCAGAGGGTGAGATGATGACAACTCCAACCCAAGAAGAAATCAGATTAGCAGAAGCCCAAAATCAGATAGCCCATTGGCGCAGATGGGGGCCATATTTGAGCGATCGCCAGTGGGGAACAGTACGCGAAGACTACAGCCCCAATGGTACAGCCTGGGACTATTTCACCCACGATCAAGCCCGTTCTCGCGCCTACCGTTGGGGTGAAGATGGGATTTTTGGTATTTCTGATAATCATCAACGGCTTTGTTTTGCGACGCCGAATAGCCCGTCGTAGACATCGCTCTTTGGAATGGTGAAGATTCTATTCTCAGAATATTGTAGAGGATTGGCTTAAAGGCGATCGCTATCTAATGACAAAATAGCTGAATAAACTCGGTTCTTGGTCTATTAAATAAAGGAGTTCACAACGTCATGTCAATTCATAACTTTACTCTCTCCCGCCAGTTATTACGCAACTTGTCCATCATTTCGCTGACTGTTGTACTCCTATACAGTGCATCTCGTGTGATACTTTCTGCTCCCGCCACTGATATCTCGAATGCTGCACCGCAGGGAAAGCAAGTAGCGGTTTTCGCTGGTGGGTGCTACTGGGGAATGGAAGCAGTTTTTGAGCATCTCAAAGGTGTTTCTGATGTCGTTTCTGGCTTTTCTGGAGGCGATGCAAAAACCGCAGACTACGCAATTGTTAGTGCTGGATTAACTAATCATGCTGAATCTGTGAAAATCACCTACGATCCATCAAAAATATCATATAATCAGCTTCTAAAAGTCTACTTTTTGGTAGCGCATGACCCAACAGAGTTAAATCGACAAGGCCCAGACTCAGGTAAGCAATATCGTTCGGCGATCTTTTTTGCTAACGATGAGCAGAAACAGGCTGCACAAAAATATATCGCTCAACTCAACAAATCGCGAATCTTCGACAAGCCGATTGTGACAGAATTAGATCCTTTGAAAGGTTTTTATCAGGCTGCGGCATACCATCAGAATTATATAGTGCATCATCCCAGCGATCGCTATGTGGTAGTGAATGACTTGCCGAAACTGGCTAAACTTCAAGCAAAGTTCCCTGATATGTATAGCAAGTAAGGGGATTTACAGCATTCGACTTTTAACATCCCCTCAATCCAGTGAAAGATTAGCCTATCCTGTAAGATGCTCGTCCATGCTTCTCCAGATATTGCTGATGATACTCTTCTGCTCTATAGAATTGTGATGCAGCTACAATCTTCGTCACAATTGGATTTTTATGATAACGAGAACTATTCTCAAGCTGCTCCTTGGAGGCTCTTGCTAATAATTCCTGCTCTGGTGTGTGGAAAAATATCACTGACCGATATTGATAACCAACATCTAGCTCCTGATGGTTTGATGCTGTGGGATTGTGCTTATTCCAAAACACATTTAGCAGTTCATTATAAGATACTATTGCTGGATTGTATTCCACTTCCACTACCTCAGCGTGTCCAGTTTTTCCTCTACAGACATCTTCGTAGGTTGGATTATCAAAGTGTCCGCCACTGTAACCAACTGCTGTAGAAGTTACTCCTTTTACTTGACGAAATGCTGCTTCAACTCCCCAGAAGCAGCCAGATCCAAATGTCGCTTTTTGTAGATTAGCGTTTTGCATATCTTTGACAACTATTTTGTGATAATTCTAAATAAAAATCATCAAATCAGATAGATACTTGAGAAGGAAATATTTTCTCAAAGCTGCCTGATTTATTTTAATTATTAGAATTACAGATTATCCTGATACGAGTATGATATAAAGCTGAATATTATCTAAGAATTGGAAAAAATAGTTAAATCTAAAATTACTACTACAGCACGGCGTAAATAAAACACCCATTCCAAATCAATGGAAGGCTTGCAGTATCTAAATTACGAATTACGCGCAGCGGTACTAGCTTTTGCTAACTGTAGGAATATTTCGTAGAATACTCACTATTTCAATTGGGTCTAACCGTTTAGTATAATCTGCATCAACAAAAGCATAAACGATTTTTCCGTCTCGATCAACTACAAATGTAGCTGGAATAGGTAGTTCAAAAGACTCATCTCCATTGTATCTAGGTAACACATGACCCTTTGACTCTAATATAGGTCTTAGATACTCCGGGATTTGAAACACAATTCCAAATTGACGAGCAATCATATTGCTGCGATCGCTCAATACTTCAATAAGTTAGTTCATGTTTTTCTACAGTTGATATGGTATGACGAGTAGTTTGAGGTGAAATAGCAATTATTGATGCCCCTAATGTTTTAATTGCAGGTAATGCTTGTTGAAGTCCTGCTAGTTCCAAGTTACAGAAAGGACACCAAGAACCTCGAAAAAAGGAAATAACTACAGGCCCACTAACTAGTAGTTTTTGTAATTCTACTGCTTGGCTGAAAGCATTAGGTAGAATGAAATTAGGAATAATATCTCCTACCTTTAAAGTTTGGTCAATTATACCTGAAGAAATTAGCTCATTTTTGATAGACTCTGTAAAATTCATCGTAATTTTCCTGAAAGTTAACTTATACTTTTATGTACCTTTCTAGAGAAATACTGTTGCAGTGAATTTACTGAAATTAGAAAAGTAGACCCTTGGATTTGCATTACTGGGATAATTGCTTTAGGTTCCAAGGCATGATTATCATCTACTATTCTTGTTGTTTTTATACACGTTAAGCCATCCGTTCAATAAGGTAGGCTTGAAACTGAAGCGTTCGCGCTGTTCAATTAAAATAAGGGGACTGCCGCCAGATGTTCAGACGTTGCCAGTCAACTGCAATAACTTTAGACATAAATTACGAAATATAATCTTTAAGCGCGAGCTTCTTCCCACCAGAAGAATAATTGAGAATGTATCGCTAAGATGCAGAAACCACCCATGCCGAAAAACTGGATTATTAAAGTAGACAACTATTTCCATGCAAACCCCAATTGCATCATCGCCACCGCCCATGTGGACACGTTTCCCACAAACCTACCCCTAGAACCCAACATCCGGGAACCCAACCGCAAAAGTGCGACATACCGACAAATCTTTGACTCTGTGACGACTCAACCAGAAAAATTCTTCTCTCGTCACAGTGGAATCGTTCTGTCAGCCAATAAAGTTAAGCCCAGCAAAAACAAAACCGAACTGGAGTTAGAAGTCTTAGAAGCTAGCGAGGGGGGTAGCGATGGCATTATCAATGGAGGTCACACAGTTTTAGCTTTTGAAAGTGCTAAAAATTACAAATATGACCTCAGCCTTGCCAGAGTCAAAGTTACCATCCACATCGGACTCCAGGAAGAGGAGGCTAAAGATATAGCCCTCGCCTCAAATACCACATCGCCAGTGGATTCTCGCTCCAAAGTGAACGCCAGGGGAGATTACAAATTCATCAAGCAGTATTTAGCCCAGTTAGAAAGAGCAGAAGATAGAAAATTTAGAATCGCCTATTACCAAAACCAAAGCGGCGCTCCTAGAAATGCTCAGTGTAATGTTAACCACTTGTTCAAGCTTCTAAACTGCCTCGACAGAAATAGATACAATCCCGACGGCAATAAACGAAGCAAGCACCCTACAGGTACGAACACACCTTCGACAATCACAGACACTGAGAGGGAAAGATTAACTCTTCTATTGCCTCTACTTCCCAAAGCTCTGTGGATAGAGCAAAGACTGTACGAAATCATCCAAGAACATATCAGCAACCCCAGAAGAAAGGGTGTCAACGATTTAGCATCAATTGATACACGCAAAAGTACCCTTCTCCCCGATAGCAAGTACTCCTTTGGGTTTGGTGCGCCAACTGACCTCGCACTACCCATAATTGCATCCTATCGGGTATTCCTAGACCAAGACTATAACTGGATTATTCCTTTTGACGAATTCGCCGAAAACTTTCTCCAACACCTGTGGGGTAACTATTACCGTAAATACTTGATATCGGAGAAAACAGCAGGAAATACAGTGGGGACTAAAATTTGTCGCAATCAAGAAATTTGGGAAAGTCTGTACATTTCGGCCCAAAGTTATTTAAACCAACATTTGGTGAAAATTGTCAATTCCGCCAAGCGTGAAGAATTAACGCTCACACAAGGCTAAAATCTCCACTAAATAATTACAGCAGATTTCAAGTCAGGTGAACTACACCAAGTGTTCTGCTGCGGGGACACCTGGTGCTTGAAAGCATGGAAGAAAGGCGCAGGCGAATTTATTCTCTACGAGACGCTGCGCGTTAAGCGTAGCTATGCCGCAGGCTTTACGCCGTCCCCATTCTTCAATTCCCATGCTTAAGTTAACGGTAGTTCAGCACCGGAGTCTTCTCCAAAAAGCCAATCGCTATCACTATCAGCATTACCTTCGCTATCCACTTGAAGATTTAAAGAAGGCACCAGCTGTTCAATCTGGCTTTCAAGCCGGGAGAGCGCCAGCGCCAAAGAAGCAAGTTGCTCCCTATCTTTCTTAATTTCATTTGAAATCCCCACCCGCAATTGATTTACCCTTTCCTGGAGGGTATGCACTTCCGTTTTGCTTGCAGAAGGAATACTCACTTTCTCTGACAGGGCGGCGATTTGAGCTTTCAAAGCTTCAATTTCAGCAGCAGTTGCACTATCTGCACTATCAGAACTCTCTTCAAAGAGTGCATTTCTAATACAAGAGAGCACAAACTCTTTAAAAGTTAAGCGCAACTCCTCAGCACGCTGCTTGGCCTGCTTCACCAACTCCCGGTCTTCTTCTGACAGAAGTTTTATATTTATCTGCGGATATTCCACCAGTCCCTCGCGCTTTTGTTGTGGAGAAGTGAGAAGTGAGAAGTGAGAGGAGTAGGGGGAGATAGGGAAGTAGGGGAAGTAGGGGAAGTAGGGGAAGTAGGGGGAGGAAAATGATTAGTGCTTCATCAACCAAGATTCCGAATGATTAATCATATTGACTAATCCACTCAAAATCTGGTTATAGGTTCCGTAGAGTTCTCGACCAATCTCAACATCCAAGTAACCACATTTAACACTAAACTCTATCCAGGTTTGAGTTTCGGCTGCTTCTGATTCACAATCATTCAATTTAGCGACGAAAGCTGCCTCATATCGACGCTTCCTCCATGCCTCAGCTAAATTCGCACATACAGAACGGGATGAGCGACGAATTTGATCGGTAAGCGAATACCTTTCCTCCACAGGAAACTTTTTCGATAATTCAAAAATTTGCATCGCCGTATCAAATGCCATCTTATAAATTTCTAAATCTTGGTGTTTTCTAACCAGTTCTTTAACCATTTGCACGTTTGTCCGAGTTCTAATATTTACTCACTCCCCCTACCTCCCTATCCTCCCCTACTTCCCCTACTCCTCTCACTACCATCATCGCATACGGGATATCCGCGTATATACGATATAGATGATTCTAGATGGGCAATTTGATCGCATTTTAGAAACAACTATCATAAAGATACCGGGAATTACAATTCCCGGTATCATAATTATCAGTGGGGGTTGGGGATTTATCTTATGGAAAATTTACCTGTATTAAGCGTGGAATCACTTGCTGTGGAGATGGTGACTCTACCGCTTGATCAAGCCCGGGTTGCGCTTGTGGATTATTATTTTCCCAACCGCCAGAGAATTAATTCGACGGAGCAGCTAATTGAGCTATGGGTACATTCTGTCACTATTAAAAGCGACCAAACGCGACGGGCATATCGGCAAATTGGTTATGAGCTTGTTGATTATATGCAGTCGCGGTTTGGGATATCTGATTTGAGGATGGTAACGTTATTCCATCTACACGCTTATCTGGCTTGGCTGAAAGATGAAAAGCCAGTACGGGGACAGAAAAATACTTATGGAATTAGTAAAAATACGGCAGCTAAATACACTGCGGCGATTAAAAGTTTGTGGGAGTGGGGTACTAGAGCTTCTATTGGTTATTTTGCTATCGACTTGGGCAAGGACTTAAGTATCCAATGGGACGATAAGCTCGCAGAGCGCATTCTGTCGGAACGCGACATTGCTAAGTTGGAAAAAGCGGCGATGGAAGTAGATTTGCAACACAACACTAATAAGATGCATTGGCTGCTGTTGACTCTCGTCTTTTACAGTGGGGTGAGGGCGGGAGAAATTGCGCGGCAAACTTCTGATTATGGTAAGCGCATAGTTACACCGGGGTTATTTTGGCGGCAGTTTCGGGAGGATGGAGATTGTCTGTTATTAACTGTGACGGGGAAACGAAATAAAACCAGAACCATTAGTCTCGATCCGGAAACTAGTGCAGTGCTACTGGATTACCGTGGCGATGCCAGCAATGATGAGCCGGTGTTTCCTAGTCCCAGTCGGCGGGATAGAGGTAAACCTCTAAGCGATCGGGGGTTGCGACTGATGATGGCGTCCATTTCTGCTAGTGCGGGAATTAAGTTCAGCGCCCACTTTCTGCGCCACACTCATGCGACGCTGGCTAAGAAAAATGGAGCTTCTGATTTTGACTTGCAAGCAGATTTGGGACATGCCTCCCCGGCGACGACTGCAAAGTACATTCACCATGTCGGGCGTGTTGGGACTTCTCACGCACTGCGTAAAAAAAGCAAACATCGGTAAAAAAGCGTAGGCGTTCGCGTAGCGTTCCGCAGGAAAGCCCGCCGTTCGCGTAGCGTCTCGCAGAGAAGGCATCGCAAGAAGGCGGGCGGGTACGCCATCGCACTCATGCGCTCCAAAATGATAGTGTCAAGGTAATTATCAAGATGGATGACGCGCTCACTCAGCCGCGTCCAGTCCCGTTTTACCTAGACATTACCTAGACATGAGCCAAACAGGGAAAAACAAGAAACTGGCATCTTTTAACTGCGACCAAAAGATGTGGGAGCAGTTTATCGCCCGCTGCCGGGAGAAAGGCACGACGGCAACAGCCACGCTGATCCAATTTATCGAACTCTACCTAGATGATATAGATAACCTTGATGCAATTGGTGGCAATGATTTAGATAAACGCTTGGACTCTAAGATTAAGGCAAGTGTTGAGGAATACTTAGCTATTGGTAACAAGAGTAACGCCAGTCTGACGAATGAAACGATATTAGCTATTTGCTCACGACTTGATAAGCTGGAGTCACAGTTTTCAAGTGAATCTAGCAACGAAACCGGAGCAATCCATAATCTCGCCGATTTATCAGAAAAAGTGGAGGGGATAACAGCCCGAATGACACAGTTTACCGAGGCGATTATTAAAATTCAAAATCATCTCAATAACCAACAAGGGCGGGGCAAGAAATCGTACTACAACAATTCATCCTATCAAGGGCATACTCCCCGAATCCAACCGTTGACGGAAGACGGTTTAGCTTCAAGACTTGGTGTAAGTCAAGAAACTGTACGCGAGCAGCGAAATAAGCTGCACCCACCGCTTTTTGTGGCATGGTGCAAGGGCAAGGATAAATCGGGTATGGGGTGGGAATTTAACGAAAATACGGGATTATATCATCCGGTAAGTTAGTATTTTTATTAATTTTAAATACGCCTACACACTTGTTGATTTTTGGCATAACACCAGCTTAATTTCTCTCACGAGTGCTAGAATTTTTTTGCTCAAAAAAATAGCAGCTTTAAATATTAATATTATTGAAAGCGTAATAAATATTCTTTTGTACTTAGGAGATAGTTAGGCGATCGCCTTCTGCCTCACCACTTCTCAATCACTTTTAGTCCTGATTCTATTGTTGGTATAAAAGCTGTCTGTATTATACCCATTCATCAAAGCTCTAAACACGTTTCCGTGCCACAAATACTACTTAAGAGTACTTAATCGATTAGAATTACCTCATGTTGTTGCTCTCTCAAGTATTTTCATGAGTACCAGCCGCTATTCCCAGAATTGGAAAGAAATCGCCACCTCTATCAAAGAATCTTTTGATTGGCGCTGTACTAGATGTAATCGCGTTTGCCTGCGTCCTGGACAAAAGCCACCAGAGCTAACTTTATCCCAGCGCCGAGTCTATACACTTCAGGTACACCACTTTAATTTTGATCCTTCTGACAATCGCTTAGAAAATCTTGCCCCGTTATGTAGTGGTTGTCATCTTTACTACCATCGATTCCGACGAGGCAATATTTCTCCTGGTCAATTGTCATTGTTCAAATGAGTGATGCACGAACATTGCAGAACCTTGATGAACGCACCCTAGCACTACATGAAGTGCGATTGCCCTTTGTAATATCTGCGCTTTCACACTCACGCTATGAGAGTGCAGTTGCGGGAGCAAAGACTTGTCGGTCAGTTTTAGGACTGCGATAGCCCAAAGGGCTGACTCCCTCCGGGAGTATCGCATGGTGGTTGATGAGAGTGGGAGCGGCAAAGCAGATGAGCGCGATGGCGTACCCGCTCTTTTCGGTGGCGATCGCAAATCTTTGCTTTGGGGACTTTGCCCAACTTATACTGTTGCTTACAATATTATGGAAATCAGAATTTTTTACACCTATACTTATTGTATATTTAAAAACAAGCTACTGTTGGCGGTTGTTAGTTACAGCAGTTTTCATGTATTTGAACCACATCTGTCGTAGGGGCAATTCATGAATTGCCCCCACCTCGTGGTCTATTTACCTGAAAATAGCTGCAACTGTCAACTAAGAACTATTGATATATACCAATGCTTTCGCCAGTATTTCAAACGTGTCTTCCCAGAGAAGAAATTTTAGCAGGGGAACTCTCCCCCGAATTATTCGCCGCCAAGCTGCGACTGGTTGTGGAAGGGAAAGCGCCCCAAGTCTACCAAGACCCTACAGCATTTTTCGCCAATACATTTGCTACCGATGGTTTAAAAACCCTAATCTCTGAAGTATTCGGGCGGTTGGTGGGTGCTGCTGTAGGTTCTCCCATTATCCGACTAGAAACCAGCTTTGGTGGTGGTAAAACCCACGATGAAATTGCTTTGTGGCATATTGCCAAACATGGACGAGAGATTTCTGGACTAGACCGTTTTACTGATAACATTAATTTAATTCCAGACCGACCGATTCAAGCAGCTGCGATCGCTTGTCAAGACCTCGATCCAGTTAACGGTGTTTTCCATGCGGACACTGGCGTTACCACTTATACCCTTTGGGGAGAAATTGCTTATCAAATTAATGGTGTAGCAGGTTATAGCTTGCTTAAAGGTTCCGATGAGCAGCGAGTTAGTCCAGGCACTGTAGTTTTAGAAAGGATAACACAGGGTCAGCCCACTGTTATTATCCTTGATGAAATTGCCACATACTTGAGAAAAGCCAAAGCTGTTATAGTTGGGAATAGCGATTTAGCCGGACAGGTTGTTGCTTTTTTATTCGCCCTCATGGATTTAGCAGCATCTTGTAATAATTTAGTATTTGTTTACACGCTGGCTTCCTCCACTGACAGTTTTGGCGAAGAAACTACCGAAATCCGGGAAACCATTTCCGCTACCGCGAGGCAAGAGCGGATCATTAAACCCAGCACTGATATTGAAATTTACAATATAGTTAAACAGAGGATGTTCAGCAGCATTGAAGCTAACGCTGCCAATAATGCTTCAAAAGAATATTTACAAACTTATAAAGCGAGTCGGATTAATTTACCAGATGGTTGCAAAGATGCACGTTATGCCGACAGTATCGAGCAGAGTTATCCCTTTCACCCGGAATTATTTACTCTGCTGACTAAAAAGATTGCCTCGATCCCAAACTTCCAACGCACCAGAGGCGCTTTGCGGTTATTTGCTAGAGTTATACGTTATCTGTGGGACGATACTACTGCATGGATACCGCTAATTCATTCTCACCACATTCCTGTTGGTATTGAAGAAGAAATCACCAGTGATTTAACTGCCCGTTTGGAACGTCCCTTGATGCGGATTACGATCCAAGCAGACATTTACAATAAAGATGGTAGAGAAGCACACGCTCAGTTACAAGATGCAGAATGGAAAGCTGCTGGTAAACCTCCCTTTTCAACCTGGGTAGCCCGGACTATTTTTTTGCATTCCATCACTCAAGGTATATCTGCGGGTATTCGTCGCGCCGAATTAAATTTATCTTTGTTGACACCAGGCTTAGAAATTGGTTTTGTTGATACTGCCTTAGAAAGGTTGAGTGAAGTTGCTTGGTACTTGGAAAATGATCCAATGACAACTTTGGCTCGTTTCAAGGAAGAACCATCAATCAATAAAATTATTGCCGAAGAAAAAGCTCAAGTTGGAATTACCGAGGCAAAGGATGATTTACGAAGTCGCCGCGATGCCATTTTTGCTAATAGACTACTGACGTTAGTTATTGCACCGGAATCACCAGCAGATGTGGATGATGTGTCGGATAGTATTGCCCTGTGTTTAATTGACTTTAACGAGGCGACTATTTCTGTAACTACCGAAGGGCCACCGCCAATGGTGGAGAAAATTTTTAATGAAACAGGTGAGTCGGGTAAATTCCGTACTTTTAGAAATCGGTTGTTATTTTTAGTTGCCAACAGGCAAGAATTAGAACGAGCAATTGACAATGCTAGGGAGTTTCGGGCTATTCAAAATATTCTAAATTCTCCCAATCGCTTGCAAGATTTATCAGAAAATCAGCAAAAACAACTCAAAGATAAAAAAGGTTCTCTTGATTTAGGGGTAAGAGTATCTTTAACAAATGCCTACCGCCATTTATTTTACCCTGCTAATGACCCAGTAAAAGCTCCCAAGGGTTTGATGCACTATACCCTTCCCGCCCAAGATTCTAGCGATGTGAAGGGTAAAAATAATCAACAAGATGTCATCTTAAAGGCACTGAAAGATTGTCAAAAAATCCGCGCTGATGATGCACCATTTTACGCCCCCGCTTATATTTTGCAGAAGGTATGGCTGTCTGGGTTAAACCATTGGACAACTAAAGCATTAAAAGAAGCTTTCGCCAAAGATTTGAGTTTAAATATATTCGTCGATGCCGAAATCTCAAAGCTCCGAGATACCATCCGCCAGGGTTTGCAGACTGGTAACTGGGATATGAAAGTAGGAGAAAAGCTGTTTATAAAAACCGATGACGGGAAGTTTACCCTACCTGACTCCATAGAATTTTCTGAGAGGATGGAACTCTACCGCCGGGGAATTCTGGAACCACCGAAACCGCGAGAAATTGAACTGAATGCTCAAGTCTTGTCCAGTACAGAATCGGTAAAACCTGTACGGATACGGTGGAAAGCATCGGGGGCTTTGACGATTAAGCTGTATCAGGATGGGAATTTGGTTGCAGGAGAGTTTCGCCCTAGTGATGAACATGAGACAGCGATCGCTAAAACCACAACTTTCAAAATTATAGCTGATTATGGCAATGGCGAAGTTGCTGAGAAGGAAACCCCAGCAAGCATTTTAACCTACGGTACTGGTACACCCCGCACACCTAACGGTAGCGAAAAAATTGGCGATGACTGGAATGATTTATCTCTGTTTAAAGCTAAACCGGAAGAATTTGACTTGGAGGGAACACTCGATAGGGTGTTTAATGAATTAAGCGATCGCATCCAAGATAATCAAGTTCAGGGTATCCAGTCGTTGGAAATCTCCGTTGGGCAAGTAATGGACTACCGCAAGTTGATGACGGTTTTCCCTATGTTGAGCAAGCTACCCTTACAAATCGACCAAACGGCAACTATTACTGTTAATGAACAGTTTATCAGGTTAGAGTATCAAGGGCCAGTCAAAGGATTTCAGAGTTTTCAGGGGGCTGTTAACACTTTGCTAAGTAGCCCGGATGTAAAAGCTGACGTGTCGCTGAAGCTAGTATTTGAATTTTCATCTCCAGTGCAACCAAACGGCGCAGAAATCAGTAATATCAAACAAGCCCTGAATCGTAATCCGGTTGACAGGCTGAATTTGACGGCGAAAGTAACGTACTGAGATGCAAGAGTTTCAATTGCGAGTGGTTCCTACAGATAACAATAACTTTGCCCTGGAGTTGTATCAATGTGCTTATAAAAAGGCTGGAGAAAAAAAGCGTCCTTCTGCCAAAAGAATTGGGCGTTTAAAGGGCAATGCTTTAATTCAGGTGAAACAGGCAATTTATGATTCTTTGAAGGCGAATAATTATGACCCCAAAACCCTAAGTCACAATCGCCAAACTCCTTATGTTTTGAATGAGGAATCAGGGATAAATCTGGCATTATTGTTTCAGACTTTGCAACCGCTTTCTAAAATAGAACGCATTGCTAATATTGCCCAAGGGATTAGAGCCATGAGTTATGAGGAATCGCACTACTGGTTTGCCAAGATTAGCAATGGTAAACGTAATCAGGCTTTGAAAGCAATTCGTGTGCTTTTAGGGGATTGATATTCTCGTTGATTATAGTCCGCCTGTGCAGGCTTAGTTTATGTGGCTGCGAATTCTATTTATCTGTTAAGTTTGCTACTATAGTGTCTTCCGATTTTTACGTATTAATTTGAATTATGCCTAAACGCCCCGATGTTTTTATTGAAAAAATGATGCCTGTGCAGGTATTAAATGAGCAAGTTAATTTTGAACACGGGGGAAATCCTTTTAAAGGATTACATCGCTGGTATTCGCGTAAGCCTTTATCTTTTAGTCGCGCCAGTGTGTTGGCTTCTTTATTACCAGCAGATATCACAATGCAAGAGTTTGAATATTTGCTGGGGTTAGTACCGGGGAAGGAGGTAAAGCTATATAAAACACCGCCTAATTCTGTGCAAATTAAGAAGGTGCAGGATTATTGTGAGAAGGTTTGGGGAACGCGCACACCGACTGTTTTAGATGCGTTTGCAGGTGGTGGAAGTATACCTTTTGAGGCGGCGAGATATGGGTTAAATGTGCTGGCTTCTGATTTAAATCCTGTGGCGGTGGTGACGATGAAGGCGGCGATGGAATATCCGCTAAAGTTTGGCCCAGATTTGCAGCAGGATATTGATAAATGGGTGAAGTGGGTAGGTGATGAAGCTGAGAAAAGATTGGCTGAGTTTTTCCCTTCTTTACCTGGGGAAACTGTGCAGAATTATTTGTGGGCGCATACGGTTGTTTGTCCAAGTTGTGAGTCGGTTGTTCCATTAAGTCCAAGTTGGTGGTTATATAAACGCCCTGAAAAGCAGAATTTACATAAATGGTGTGCAGTTAAGCCAATTCCTAATCTTGAAAATAAGCGGGTTGATTTTGAATTAGTTAAAGGCAGAAAGGGTAAGGGGACAACTATTGAAACTGATGATGGTGAATATGATCCTGATGATGATAAGACAATATCAAGAAGCGTAGCTAAATGTCCTAACTGTTCTAACACTATTCAGCAAGAATATTTAATAGATTATGCACAAAATATTGGTTTTAGTCATCAATTATATGCAGTAGCTTACAGAACAGGAACTAATAATCTTCAATTTAGAACTCCAGTAAATGTAGATTTTGAAGGGTTTAATTTAAGTAAAAATATAATTCTAAAATCATATAACATTTTTAAACACAATGATTTAATTCCTGAAGAGAATTGTAGCGATAATCCTCAATATATGATGGCTTATCGTTATGGGTTAACTACATGGGATAAATATTTTAATTCCCGACAACTTTTAACCCTAGTAACTTATGTAGAAATTATCAAGGAAGCTAAAATATTAATTCAGTCTGAATATGAATGGGAAAAATCGCAAGCAATATCCACTTATTTAGCTTTAATTTTTGATTTATGTGCAGATAAAAATTCTAGACTTTCTTACTTGAATTCATCTAAAGGTTCAATTGAAAGAGCTTCATCACAACACGCACTTAATCTAATGTGGAATTATTCAGAAATACAAGGTGCAGGTGAATTATGGAGATTTTGTTTTGATTCTTTTGCCTCTAATTATAAAAATCTTTGTGCTTTATTAGGAACTAAACTAGGTTCAATAGAAAATTATGGAATTGAAATACATGACTCAAAGTCAATTCAAATAGATTTAGCATCAGCCGATAACTTAACAAATATTGCTAATAATTTTGTAGATGTAATTGTGACAGATCCGCCTTATTACGACACTATACCCTATGCTGAGTTATCAGACTTTTTCTATGTTTGGCAAAAACGCACATTAGGTGATATCTTCCCGGAATTATTCTATTTAGAACTTACCGACAAAGAACGAGAAGCTGTTGCTAATTTAGGACGCTTCCGTAACATGGGCATTTCACCCAAAGAACTTGCTTATCAAGACTACGAAGCCAAAATGGCCATGGCCTTCGCCGAATACCACCGCGTATTACGGAACGACGGCGTAATGACAGTCCAATTCAACCATAAAGACTCCGGTGCATGGGATGTCCTAGCCAAGTCCTTAATAGACGCTGGCTTTGAAATCACCGCTTCATGGGCTGTCAGCACCGAAAACCCCCAAAATCTCCACCAAGCGCAGAAAAACGCAGTATCCAGCACAGTACTTTTAGTATGCCGCAAGCGCGATCCAAATGCTGAACAAGCTTGGTGGGATGACGTGCGAATTGACGTGCGAAATATCGTCTTTGAAAAAGCACCAGAACTCGAAAAATGCTTAACTGAAGATTCTCGTCCTGCTGCTGATAGAGTAGCAGATCCGCAACGCCGCATTAAACCTCCTGGTATAAACTTGTGCTTAAGTGCTTTCGGTTCAGCTTTGAGTGTGTTTACCAAATATAGTTCCATCCTCGACAGCGCCGGGAATCCAGTTGAACCCAAAGCAGCATTTGAAGAAGTACGCCAAGCAGTAGTCGAATACCGACTACAAAAGCTATTAGAAGGTAAAGACTTCAACGGTATCGACCCCTTAACCCAATGGTACATCTTGGCATGGGATACCTTTGAAGCGCGAGAATTCCCCTTCGATGAAGCTAGACAACTCGCCTTAGCAGTCGGTGGTTTTGATGTTTCCGATTTAGTCAAAAAACACAAAATACTCGATTCTGCAAGCGGTTACTGTAAATTACTCACCCCCCAACAACGCTTGAAAAAACGCGCCTTCTCCGTTACCGATACTGAATTTTCTGCTAGATATTTAGTTGATGGACTCCACGCCATTATCGCCCTTTACCAAGAGGAAGACAATACAGAACCAGTCCGTAGATTTCTCAAAAATACTGGCTTAGTTAGCAACGATTTATTTATGCGGACATTTGAAGTAGCGTTGAAAGTAATTCCGCGCATTGGTGATGAAAAGAAACGCCTGACTGAAGAAAAAGCCTTATTAGATTTGTGGTTGGCTATGGATGAAATCAAAGCCAAAGTGTCTTATGTGCAACCTGAGCTATCCTTAAATTATGGACAAATGAGTTTGAATTTAGAGACTGATGAGACTGATGATTGAGGGCTGTTGACCGTTAGCATACAACTGTCATAATTAATTAATGGAGGAAATAACAAATGAATCAATATGATTTTAGTGTAGAGCTAAAATCTACAGGTAAAGCTGAGGCGTTAAAAGATTTAGAACTGGCGAAAAAAACAGCAGAAAGCAGAGGAATTCCATCAGAACACCCATCTAATAAAGAAATCGAATCTGTATCTATCCCATTAGAAATATCCGCTAAAATC
This sequence comes from Nostoc sp., assembly GCF_054880495.1. Taxonomy (NCBI): domain Bacteria; kingdom Bacillati; phylum Cyanobacteriota; class Cyanophyceae; order Nostocales; family Nostocaceae; genus Nostoc; species Nostoc sp. The sequence continues at coordinate 89,777 of NZ_JBTYKD010000104.1, read as the reverse complement.
AATCAGGAGATATTAGACCTGTCAGGAGTTGTCAGAATATCTAGGAGTAGCGGTATGTCTTTCAGATTTTATGAAGTTCCAGATGGGAAAGATAAATTGGTTCAAGAATGGTTTGATGCTTGTCAGCAAAATTTATCGGATAAAGTTTCTAAATTAATTATCCAATCTTAACAAAAGCTATATCATGACTTTCTTTGCCAACAATCATCAATCATCAGTCAACTAATAATTATAGGAGATAATCAAACATGAAGGTTAGAGGCATAAAACGTGGTCAAAATATTGAAATATTAGAACAACTTAATAATATTCCAGATGGGACAGAAATAATCATAGACGTAGAATTTATTACCAATCAAATTACAGAACCACAACCACCATTAACAGACGAGGAGAGACTAGCTAGACTAAATCAATTATTTGGGGTTTGGAAGAACCAACCGGAATTAACAGAAATATTTACAGAAATTGACCAACAGCGCCATACTTATCAAGGCAGAACTTTAGACTCACTTGATAATCGGGATAACGGCTAATGTATCTACTAGATACCAACATTTGTATTGCCCTGCTGAACGAAAATCCCCAAGCTGTTACTAAATTTAATCGCTTTTTCAGCCAGTGCTATCTCTCCATTATTGTAGTTTCAGAACTATATAAAGGCGTTTATTGTTCTCAACAGGTAGCCAAGAATCTAGAGATATTAGCACAGTTCACTGAACTCCTACCAGTAGAATCTTTTGAAATAGAAGCAGCTATCGAATTTGGCAAGATTCAAAGCGAACTCAGAAAAGTTGGGAAACCAACCGGAGAATTTGATGCTTTGATTGCTGCTGTAGCTCGTTCTCGTGACGATATTCTTGTTACTAACAATATTAAAGATTTTATCAATATTCCCAACTTAAAATTAGATAACTGGTTAGAAAGTTGAAAAACCTGCGTGAATATCCTTGGAAAATTAGTTACACCAGCAACACCCACAACACCATCACTGATTTTTACATCCCTGCTTTAGAGTGTGCCATTCAATATGACCGGAAAGCAGGATTTTTTAGCAGTGCCATTTTAAGTAAAGTTGCACGAGGTTTAGGTGCAATGCTGCACAACAAAGGGCGAATGCGGTTAATCATGGGTTGTCAGTTTAGTCCCCAAGATTTACAAGCAATTCAACAGGGATACGAACTGCGAGACGCATTGCTATCTCGTCTAGACGCAGACTTAAAACCACCAGAAAGTTTTGCCCAACTCAAACACTTAGAAATTCTCAGTTGGTTAATTCAAAATCAATATCTCGATATTAAAATTGCTATTCCCCTGAAACAAAATGGACAGCCAGAAGATAGTACACAGCAACTAGACCCACAGCATATATTTCACGAAAAGGTTGGCATTTTTACTGATAGCAAGGGCGAAAAATTAGCATTTAACGGTTCCAATAACGAATCTATCGGTGGCTGGGAGAGGAATGTAGAATCCTTTCACGTTTATTGTTCTTGGGAGGGAGGAAGGGAACTAGATAGAGTTGAAGAAGAAGAAGCGAGGTTTGAGCAACTTTGGTATGACGTATCGCCTAACGTGCGAGTTTTTGAAGTTCCAGAGGCGGTACAGAAAAAGCTGTTGCGTTACGCAAAATCTAGTAAACCTGATTGGAATGCCCAAGCTGAATTTGACTCTAGACCTCTAACAAAAATAGAATTAACTGAACCAGAAGCACAACCAGAACCGGAACTAAAATCAGACCCTTCAGCTATTTCTACAAAAGTAAGGGAAGAAGAACGGTTGGCATTTACTCAACTTGCCAATATTCATGAACATCCCGGCTGCTTGGATTTTTGTTTAAAATCAATTCCCATTCACCCCTGGCCACACCAAATTAAAATCCTGCGCCGCGTTGCTCAAAATTTTCCCCAAAGTTTTCTCATCGCTGACGAAGTTGGTTTAGGAAAGACTATTGAAACTGGTTTAATTCTGCGTTATCTGCTGTTATCCAAAAAAGTGAAGCGGGTACTGATTTTAGCACCTGCTAGTGTCCAACCCCAGTGGCAAGAAGAACTACGGGAAAAATTTAATCTGCATTTTTGGAGTTACACATCTACAGAATTTAAAGACCCCTACAAGCGGACTATCCCCGCAGCAGCTAACCCCTGGAATACTCAAGACTTAATCCTGGCTTCTTCTCATTTGGTGCGGAGAACTGACAGAATGCACCAGCTACTATCAGCAGAACCTTGGGATTTAGTAGTCTTAGACGAAGCCCATCATGCACGTCGCAAGAGTCCTCAAGACCGCAAAGAAACACCCAATCGCTTGTTAGAGTTAATGACACAGTTGAAGGAGAAAACCAAGTCTCTGATTCTTCTCTCAGCAACTCCTATGCAAATTGATGCCATAGAAGTTTTCGACTTGTTAAATCTGCTGGGATTGCAGGGACATTGGAGTTATGGCGATAACTTCTGCGATTATTTCGCCTCGCTACAAGGTGCTGTCAAGCAGGAAGTAATTAATTTTTGGCAAGTCATGTCTAGTGACTACTTTGGGCGCGGTGGACAACCTTCCTTTAGATTAGAGCAGTTTTTGACCAAGAGCGATCGCATTCTTGCTTACAAAATGCAGGATACTTGGCAACGGGGCAAGAAAATCTCCAATCACAAACAATTATTGGCAGATGAAGACTTTATCGACACCTCACGCCAATACTTGACAGTGAACACGCCCCTAAAAGACTTGATGTTCCGCCACACCCGCGACACTCTCCGACAATACTATAAAAGGGGACTGTTAGATCGGGATATTCCCACTAGAGTTGTGCAGGATAATGCTATTACGCTGGAACCCCAACGGGAAGTACCGCTTTATGTAGCTGTCAGCAACTATGTACGTCACTTTTACCGACTGGCGCAAATAGATCAGCGTTCTTGTTTGGGTTTTTTGATGACCCTTTACCGCAAACGTTTGACCAGTTCATTCTATGCTATCAAGTCATCTCTACAACGTCGTTTGGATTATTTGTTAACTCAACAGGGAAGCGTTTTAAGTGACGACGATTTAGTAGATGTGGATAATGAGGATGATGCAGTGATTGCTGGGCTGGAATCTTTCTTTGAACCAGTAGACCCCCAGGAAATTCAATATCTTGAAGAATTACTACGTCAATTTGAAAACACTGGGGAAGATAGCAAACTTTCTCGCTTTATTCAGATTTTACGCCAAGAATTAACCGACCGAGAAAGTGCGATCGTTTTCACCCAGTACACTGACACGATGGACTATCTACGGGATACATTGAAGGAGTTATACGGTAGCCAAGTAGCTTGTTACTCAGGTCGTGGGGGGGAACTGTACCAGAATGGGGAGTGGTGTCTAGTTCCCAAGGAAGAAATTAAACGCCGATTTCGCCAAGATGAAATCAAAATTCTCCTCTGTACTGAGTCTGCTTCCGAGGGTTTGAATTTACAAAATTGCGGCGTGTTGATTAATTATGATATGCCTTGGAATCCGATGCGGGTCGAACAGCGTATTGGGAGAATTGACCGCATTGGACAAAGATATCCGACTGTGCGAATTCACAACTTCTATTATGATGGCACTGTAGAAGCGAAAGTTTATAGAAAATTGCGCGATCGCATAAACGCTTTTGCCACTGTTGTTGGTAATCTCCAGCCTATTCTAGCCCAAGTCCCTACCTTTATTGAACGGGCTGTTATGAGTGCTGATCCAGAAGAAGAGGATGTTTTAATGTCTCAATTCGATTCTGTGTTAGACAGCCCACCGCCTCGTTTAGCAATTGAAGAAATGGTAGCAATGGACTTAGACGCTGACTTAGCAGAAATTCAAAAACCAATCCCCTCTGCTCCTTTTACGCCAGAAACTATTGAGCAGTTATTCACATCATCAGCAATTTTAAAAGCCAATGATGTGCAGTTTGAGAGAAGGAGCGAACGTACTTGGAAACTGAATTACAAAGGGCAGAATTACATGGTTACTTTTTACCCTAGTGTTTTTGATGAAATGCCTTCACTACGATTAATGAATTTTGGCGATTCCTTGTTTGAAAAAATGCTACAAACCATTAATTTTTGACACTACAGTTTTAACACTTATATTACTGGCGTAGTGGCGTGTGGGGTGGAAATTTAAGGAAAACACGGGATTCTATCATCCCATAAGTTAGTTTTTTTATGATTTTCAAATCTTCTCAAAATGAACCGTTAAAAGCTTCATTATCCCGTGGTATATTGACGTTTTGAGCCTTAAAAATGATTTGAAAAGCAATATCTCTCGCTGACTGCTTCAACACTTGCAGATAAGCAACAGCATCATCGCGTCGGCGGAATCTTTTCACAACAATATTTTCTTGATTGGGAATATCACGGACAATACACCACGGTTTTAATTGCTCAGAATAAGTCATATTTTCCTTCTTAAAAATGCTGTAAAATAACCATGCTATGTAGTTTTAAATCGCCAAATTTTACCTTAAACGAGGAGGTATACTCAAAGACAGGTCAAATTGATATTGACAATTAGAATTATGTGTGCATTAGATTTATTGGACAGATATATAGCGTTCAGACTGGAATGAAATATTGTGTACTGAGTCTGAAAACCTTGCAGGGCAAAGCTTTTGTTTTAAAAACCTTTCAGTAATCAAACCGGATTGCTATATGTAGAAGAGAAATGTTATTGAGATCAAGGCGAATGAGTCAGACATAGCAATTGCCAAAGTTGTTCGGGAACTTCTTCAAAATGTTCCAGTAAAAAGTCCATGAATGCCAAATGTCGTAAATCATTAGGCTGAGGATAGCGTCTAAATTTACCTTGTTTAAACCAACCTCGGACTGTAGAATCGGAACGACAGCATATTAAGGCAATTTGTTCATAACTCACATCCCATTTGGCATAAAATTCCTCTGGTTTCATACCAAATTCCCAGTGACTGTAGAGTGAAATTAGATGAATTTCTCTTGCCCCTAAAATCCGGGGGTTAGACATTGATACACCTCAAATATGTAAATATTTGAACTCGTTTATTACATCAGGTATTTGTCCGTCACAGAGTTTATAGACACACCAATAAAACCCAATTAAGCGGGTTTTAAACTCTTGATTCACTCTCAATCTGCGTAAGCAGATATAGTTAAAATAGTTCCGTTATTTATAATGGCTAGAATACCGATTCAGGAACAGCCATAAATAGTGGATAGGGTGCAATACGCTTGGGTTAAGCCTTTTTTCTCCCCCTGCTTCCCCTGCTCAAAAACAGCCCGCCCCAACAGATAAATGTCCTTAACTGAACGGTATTGGGATAGGGCGGGGATAGTGCTTCGGATCAAAAACGAAACGCCCTCTAACCACATTTTGCACGAGCTATACTGTGAGGAGGGCAATTGAGTTTTTGACTAATCTTCTCAGAATAGCTTGACTGCAAATCCAACTTCAGTCGGACTCGGCAAGTTGGGATAGTTCACCAGCTATTTGATGTTTTAATATCTATAATAACTGGAATAGGGCTGAGAAACTTTTGGGCAGCAGCAACCATACAATTGTGTAATATATTGCTAACTTGGTCAACTTCAGTCTCTGGACATTCCAGTACAATTTCATCATGTCTTACACAGATGAGTTTTGTTCTGAATTTAGCTAATGGATTTGAAAGTTTTACCATAGCTAATTTGTTGATGTCGGCATTTAAACCTTGTACTGGATGGTTAAATAGCTCTGATAGTCGGGGCTTGTTTACCCATCTCCGTCGTCTATTTGCTAGTGTACGACTTTCCTTAATGCCTTGGATGTATTTACCTTTGATGTTTTCATGCCACCTAGCTATTCCAGGATAAGCTTCAAAGAATCGTTTTCTGAAAGCTTTTGCTTGTTCTAATGTCATTGCCACCCCATATTTTACTTGGGCGTAAATTTGGAGTTTGGCAGCGCCCATACCGAAAATCAATCCAAAGTTTATTGCTTTTGCTAGTCTGCGGTCTTCTTCAGTCACTTCATTGATATATTTTCCAGTTACTAGAGATGCTGTTAATCGATGTAAGTCAGCCCCCTGGCGATAGACTTGGCACATCTTTGTATCACCACTAAGCCGAGCCATAATTCGTAGTTCTATTTGGGAGTAATCGGCTTTGATAATTTTATAGCCAGGGGCAGCAATGAAGCAGCTACGAGCTGTTTGATCGCGGGGAATATTTTGTAGAGGTGGTTTGCGGCAAGAAAATCTACCGGATTTTGCCCCTAATTGATAATAGTTAGGATGAATTCTCCCAGTTTTGGGGTGGATATGCTGGGGTAGTTTCTCGGTAAAAGTGCCGATAATTTTGGATAGACGGCGGTAAGAAAGCAATGCTTGAATTATGGGATACTGTGCAGCTAAAGAAACTAATTTACTTTGATTAGTTGAGTTGATTTTGATACCAATAGCTTGTAGAGCAGCCAAAACTTGCTGAGGTGAATTCGGGTTTACTGCATCTGTCAGTTCTGGCAGCAATGACATCTGAGAGCTAGCAATACGGAGTTGCTTGAGTTGGTTTAAAGCATCTGTTTTTTCAGCTTCTAGTTTTGCACCCAGTATCTGCCATCGGGACAAGTCAAATAGCATTCCGTTAAGTTCCATTTGAGCTACAACAGGCATACACTGAAATTCCAGTCGGGCAATTTTGAGTAACTTTGCCTGCTTTAACTTGTTGAGGAGAATTGGGTAAAGGTCAAGTAATATGGCAGCATCTACGGCAGCATAGTGCAATTGAAGCTTGGTAAGAGGTTTACACCAATCACTGATTTGTTGAGTTTTATCTAGTTGAAAGTGTAGTAGCTTTTTAACTATATTTTGTAAGGATGAGCTTGTTTTTAATCCTGCGGTTAGAACTTTATAAGCAAGTTGGGTATCAAAGAATTGACCAGAGGGTTGAAGTCCTGCGAGTGTGAGAAATTGCCAGTCGAACTTGGCATTATGAGCAATTTTGACAGCAGAGTTACAAAGCAGTTTTTTGAGCAGTTGGCGATCGCTTTTGGGAATAGCTGGTAAATCAATTAGCAGTACTGGATGGTTTGGTGCAGCTATTTGAATCAGTCTAATAGAATCAGTTAGAGGGTCAAGTCCTGTTGTTTCACAATCTATGGCTAAAACTTCTGCCTGAAACAGACCTTGGAGAGCATAATTAAGAGTTGAAACATTGGAAACAAGAGTATATTGTGGGGTAAAAATACTGGAATTATTTGTATTTATTAAGCCTGTATTCATAATGAATTAAATTTGAATTTATCACCTAGAAGCGATAGCTTGTATATCTAGCAACTTCAAAATATTTAGTTTTTTACAAAGATTTGAAAACCTATTAAAGAGAGGTAATACTATAGCGGTGTGCAGTTAAGGGAGATACAAAAACTTTGCTGGAAAGATTATACAGCAAGTACTTTTGTCTTCTCATCCGAGCGATAACCGCCATATCGATATTCCTCTCTTTATATGATTAACTGACTTGACGTTTACCTGTTTTTGCAATGTTAGAATGCTGAATATTTTCTCGAACAGATGTCAAAGCAGTAGGAGCCAATTCTCTAATAATGGGTGTGACAATTTCTGGTGCCAGTTCTAAACGATGCTTAATCTGTGCTTGCAACCAGGCTAAAGGAACACATTTATTGTTGACTTTTTGTTTGATAATTAAGTCAGGATTGGATTTTGAAGCTTTTTTTATGGCACTGGCAATTTTTCTAGCTGTCCGTAAATCAATTTTGTCTACATCAATGCTAACAAAGTTGTCTGGTTGAGGTTCTGGTTTTGATGTGATACGGTTAGTTGATTGGTTTTGATTTTCCAAGTTGAGAGATTTCTTAATATCAATAGATTCCATCTGTGATTGTTCAGATGTTGTGTTTTCGATGTTGAGTGTAAATTTCTGCCACAGATGGACTATTCCCACAACGAAATCAATGAGCATCAGAATGGTATATAAGGCTGTAATTCCAATGATGAGATGATTTAAAATTTCTTGAATTTCTTGAGTATTCATGATGATTAACTTGATAATTTACGTTCATAACTAAAAAAGCGATCGCTTCCATTTAACAGAAAAATCCTCAGATGAAAATTTGAATAGACTGAGGATTTCTTGAAAATTCAGAACAAGCTAATTTGCACAGTTGAATTTGATGAAGGTTTAGGAGTTGGAGTGCTTTGGGTCGAGTCTAAGTTAGGCTTGGCATTAACATTACGCTTACCCCATCCCTCTTGTGCTGCGTGTTTAACTACGCTGCGTCGAATTGACCTGCTAAGATAGTTGAATTCATTTTTTACCTGATTAAAATGAATGATGCGATTATTGCTGGCATTGCTCGCATTGCTCGTATCACCATCACCTAGAAATTCATAAAAACTCTTGCAACCCTTTGGTAATTTATCGTATTTGGTTAAAACTTCATTACCTACCCAAAGATAAAGGTCAGCGTAGTCCCTATGCAGAGGAGCTTCGTAAGTTGCTGGCATCATGTAGGTAAGAACTTCTGTGGCTGTGCTGGAAACACCAACCTGATTCTGTTCGTATTCAGTGAAGATAAGTTCCAATCGATCCTGAATACAAGCAAACTTCAGCCATTGGGGAATTGTATCACTCCAAGGACTGCGATGAATTACCAATGGCCCTGCAAGGTAGCGAACATGGTGTAGGGAAAATTCAGCTATTTCTAAAAGACTTGCTAATAATTCTTTTGGTGTATTTAAACTTGCTAGAATTTGCAGCATTTTTCGGGTGTTGTCTGGCAGTTTGGTACTATTACCATTACTAATTTCTGCCATTATTTCTGGGGAAATAAAATTCATTTGCTCCATTTGTCATCTCGATATGAGCGCATCACCAAAAATAGCCAATCGGCTAAAAAATTAATGTCCAATAGGTGAAGGCTGATACTAGATAAATCTTTTTATGCTGGCATTGATACAGCTTTTTTAGGTAATGCCAATGAATAACGAACCCACAATTAACCAAAATCTTGATACTGACGACAGTAGTAATTATCAGTCTGGCAGTGGCTATCAATCTGACGGTTACGGTGTTGAGCAATCAAGTTCTGGAGATAGTAGTAATCCCTGGCAAGCAGACCAATTTAGGGATGGTTATCAAGAGAATATCTTTGAAATCAATCTTGGGGATACACCTTACACTGAATCGGCTGCTAATCCCAATCCTCAATTACCAGGATATGGCTCAGGCTCCGGTTACAAGTCTAAGAAAAGTCAACAGTCAGCATCCCCGGAGCTAGAGTTATAAGTCATATTTTCACTCTCTTCCTATACCCCATAAGCAACAATTAATTGGGTTTTTATTCAATAAATCACTTTGCTGATTGGGGTATAGTTGCTGTCATTTTTAAACCTGAAATTATGAACGTTCAAAAAGCATGGATATCTCTTCTGGTTGTCATTACTTGTATTATTTATAGTATCGCCGCACAAGCTACAATCAACACAATTGGTGATGGCAATTTACCAACTCGAATTGTAGAAGTTGCAAATCCTCAGTCTCGACTACCTGCTACTAAAGTTTTGCTGCCAGACTGGAGCCGTATTTCTCTGGCCCAGCTACCAGGTATCAGTCAATCTGGTGCAATTGATGGCAGTCCCTACAGCCAGACACTAGGTTATGACCTGAGTCGCACTTGGAATGTGGGTATGACTCCTGACCAATATTTGAAGTTAGGAGATATCAGTGAAGCATTGCAGGCAGAGGAGTTTTCTTTGCAGGCGATCCAGGCGATCGCTCTCCGCACACAACCAAAGGCGAACACAGACATTAACAGTATAGATTTAAACAAAATTGCCTTGAGTGAATTTCCCCTGATTGGGGAGCAGACATTGAGCCATTTAGCTCAGGTTGTTCCAGAATTAGCTAAGATGCAAGTAAACAATATTACACCTGTTGCCACTTTACTAAAATCTCAGGGAATTGCCGCATCTAATTTAACACTAGCTCAAGTACTAACACAGTATGAAGTTGGGCAAATGAAGCTGGGAGAAATCGACTTGTCAGAGTTTTCCATTTCTTCAATTCCTAACTTAGATGCAGTACAGCTACAACAATTTACAGGTTGGATGAATAGCAATGTTTCGGATATTCCTGGTTTGGGACAAGTACCTTTAGGATTAATGCCTAATCCCATCACTGAAATTGGTAGCTTGGTAATGCGGATTGATGTAGTTTATGGGCCAACAGAAAACCGCCGTAACAATACGATTTCTGGTTCAGACGTGCAAGGGTTTTCTGTGCCTTGTACTGAAAAAGACTGCGCTTACTTAGAATTGGATGATTTGGAGAATACAGGTCGTCAGGAACGTGGTCAGTTGGAAGGTAAACAGTGGATTTCCGGTAAATACCAAGAAGTCGAGGGCGGGCGGGGTATCCTGAAAGCAGTAAATAACGGTCGGGAACCAACAGGACGGCTACCGTTTGGTAAAGCTTTTAAGGTGGTGGTAATGGAGCCGGATGAAACTACTGATACGGTAGATACGGCTTTGTTCTTTCGGTTCTGTGCTTGGCGAATGGGTTGTACACCTTACTTTATCGGGCCTGTTCCTTTTTTCAGCTACAAGGTTAACTCTCTGATATTTGTAGGCAATTTGAGTGAACAGAGGACAAATACTGCGTCTTTACCAACTGGAGCGACAAGAGAGCCGAAAGCTAAGACTACCAACCGTACTGGAGTAATAGAGAAGATTAACCCATGCGCGTTTAGTAATGGTAGTCGGTCGATAACAGGTCAATCATTCTCTGGTATTGATTTGCGATCGCTCTTAAATGCAATTGCGGAAATTGAGAGCGCTGGTAGTGGGGATTACAAAGCCATTGGCATACATACCTGTGCGGATGGGGGTTTAAATTGTGGTCGCGCTCTCGGTCGCTACCAGTTCATGAGTTATAACCCCTATGCAGTGCAGTTAATTGCTGCCAAGCCTGGAGGTCAAGAGTTTCTGAGTCAAGTGGAGCAAGGGCATCAACCAACAGAGGCTGAACTATTTGAGTTTTTTCCCCCAGCCGACCAAGATAGGGCGTTTATGGCTGATATGGCTAACAAAATTCAAGTGACGCAAGAGCAAATCGATCCGGCTACAGGAGAGCGATTTACGGGCGAACGCCTAATTGAACGAGTGGCTCAAAAGCATTTTGGTGGTGATTACAGCAAAGTTGATGGAAATGGCTCAGATGCCCTCGGTCGTCTCAGCCTTAAAGATTACGGCAAAACCGCTTTAGCTAGTTATCGCAACAGTAATAGCGATAATGTAACGCTGACCTGTTCTCCTAATGTAAATTCTAGCTACATCAGCACTGCTAACAATACTGAAAATGGGAGGTAGAGTATGACAGATTTATCTAAAACTTCTATTACCTCGCCCCATGAGATAAAAGAAATACTTGATACTGATACCAATTCAAAAATACACTTTGGGCAAACACTGGAAGGAAAGGGAGTTTATTCTGACTCCGCCTCCCCTAGTCAGTCTCAACCACTGAAGACAACTGCATATCAATTACCAGCACCGACTATGAGGGTACGCTACTGGATTCATTGGTTTCGGATTGGTTTGGGCATCTTTTTGTTGCTGTCGATTCTCATGAGCTTAGGGGGCTGTAGCTTAAATGCGGCAACCGTTACTTGGAACAAAGCTGTTAATGTTGTGCCTGCTTCAGTAATTGAACAGGTGATTGTAGAAAATACAGAGTTGAATGCCAAAGTATCTGCTAAAAATATACTGGCTTGGAGTGTGGAAGGAAAAGACGGTAGGTTCGCGGTTTTCAACTTGAATACGCCTGATGTCTGTGGTGCTTTGGGATGTCTGTATACTGGTTACTGGCTCAGAAAGGACAAACCAATTACTCAGGTATTCTTGAGTTACTTGAATCCCAATATGCCACCAGGTAAGCATTTGTTAGAAGTGGGAGAGAACCGAGGTCAGGCATTACCGTGCATTAAGGTACTGCAAACTGAGCAAGAGCAACTACGTCAATTGAATTTTTGTTTCAATGGCACTGGCTATCAACTTGCTGATAGTCAGCTTTTCATTAATAGTAAAAATTCTCGAAGTTGATAACTCGAAATCTAGAAGAAAACTCTGCCATAGTCATTGCTGCTACGGCAGGGTATTTTTATGTGACATACTCTCATTGACGCTATAGTTGCATTGGACTATTCCTCATCATCCAGTTCATCGTCTTCCTCCTCAAAATCATCATCGTCTAACTCAGCTTCCAAATCGTCGGTTTCATCGAGGAAGTCGTCATCGTCAATAAGTTGAATTTTGCGAGGTGGCTTGGTCGCTGGTTTCGATTTACGAACGCTTTGAGTTTTGTTTCTATTCTTATTTGGTGGCAATACTTCCACGTCTACAGACACCGATTCTCCTGGCAAAGCAGGTAGGGATTGAGGTTCATTAAAACCAGCGATCGCATTATGTTGTTGCCAAATTAGGGCTTTAGCTGTGGGTTGACCCAAATAAAATTGAGACAGATTTTCAACGGTGGGTTTGGTATAATCTACAGTCTTACAACAGTCGTGTTTATTCTTACCTTCGCCCTCTTTGACAGCTTTGAACTCGACTGACAGCACACCTAAGCTACGCCACCTATCGTTTTTGCCACTAAATGGCACTTGGAAATAGTCAGCAAAGGTTTTCTCCAAAGAACGGTAAAACTCCTCACGCACCGACTTAAAACTCCAGAGAGCTACATTCTTAAAGCGGACAACGACAGGAGTAGTATGCAGGGGTTGATTATCCTCATCTAGAAACACCAGTGCATGTTCTGAACACACATCCATTGTTTTCTTGTCAAGGTTATGCTTGTATTCATCATAAAGCCCAACAAAAGAACCACCCAAGTCTTCAACATCTGATTTATAACGGATATACTCTGGTACAAAAGCTAAAACTAGTAACCGTGCTTGAGTAATTAAGAGTCCAGTAACATCTTCAGTTAGGGTGACAATAGTTAGGTCGTTCTCATCAGGTATATCAAGCCAGCCAGCCTTTTCTAGCTGATCTTCTGGAATTAGAAGTCCGGCGGGTTTGTCATTAACGACAATGCCGTAAGGCAGTAAGGGTCGTCTAACTTGGTTATAACTGTCGCTGAGAAGTTCTGGGTCAATATCCTCAATATCAAAGTCTGACAATTGAGTGTTAGGAGCTTTAGATTTAGCTGCTTGAGCTTTGGTATTAGCTTTGGGATTAGAAGCAGCAGTTTTGGCAGTAGACTGATTGGAGCGATTAGAGTTGTTTGAAACCCTAGATTTAACCATTGGAGTACATAAATATGATTGCCCAACGCATGAGGCGTTAGCCTCAAAACTTATTTACCAATCGTTGTTTATGAGGCAATTACTCTCCACCGCAGATTTAAACTACGCCATCAAATAAAGTATCTTGAATGCTAATTTACAAACTAGCGAAAATATAGATGAGGATGACAGGAGGTTAATCATGAAATTATCACCACTATATATACAGTGGGAGCAAGAGGCTCAAAAGCAAGGGCAACGGATGGTTGTAGAAAATTTACTAACAGTTCGATTTGGTACGCTAGATGAACAATTAGCCACAATTATTCAGCCTATTCTAGAGCTACCTTCACAAGAGTATGCTTCTTTACTGTTGCAGTTATCGAATCTCTCCCGTGAGGATTTATTGGCCAGGTTTAACAGCAACCACTCATAAAGCTGTTATGTATCTGACACTCCTCTAGAAATAGAGTTTCTAACACCTCTAAAAAAATGTCCAGAAGGTCAATACTTTAGCTTTCACTTGGTAGCTAAAATTTCTGCTAAATGCCTACTTAACTGCTATGAACATTTACCAGAAAAATCTACCACACAACCAGATCACTGCTAACTCGACATTAATTGAAGTGTCATCCTTTCAAACACCTCTGGCTAGCATTGACTTTGGCAAGTTGTTTCAACAGTATAACAATCCCCAAGGTTGGATGATGGTAGGTGGAATACTGTTCGTTATACTGTTGTTGCAAATCAGTGGTACTGGTAAAGGAAAAATCACCACTGGTAAAGTCTCCGGTATCAGCGAGAAACTAGCAGCAACTAACCTAGCACTCAAGCAAATCAAGGAGTGTAAACACAATAAAGTTACCCTGTGGTCTGGAACTCCTCGCTATTGGGTAAAAGGTAAATGGCGGGGGTTGCTGGCTAACATACAAACTATGCTTGGTGCTGCACCTACAGTTTGGTTTCCCAATGCCGAAAGGGGAACACTGGTAATAGGTGCGCCTGGGTCTGGTAAAACCTACTCTACCATAGACCGGATGTTAGAAAGTGCGATGCAGCAGGGTTTCCCGATTTTACTCTACGACAAGAAGGGCGACCAACTAAGACTTCATGCACCCTTAGCAGCCCGTTATGGCTATAAAGTACGAGTATTTGCCCCCGGTGAACCCTTTAGCGGTGTTATTAATTCTTTAGATTATATGCGTGATGCACGCGATGGGGTAATGGCAGGAGAAATTGGACAAGTGATTAACCGCAATGCTTCCAGTGGTGGTAAAAGTGATGAGTTTTTTGCTAAAGCCGGGGACTTGTTAGCTAAGGCACTTTTACAGTTAGTCAAGGGTTCACCTTACCCAGATATGGCGATGCTTTATGCGGTGCTGCGGTTGCCAAAACTGGTACAGCGTCTTGACCATGCGGTACAGTCCAAAAGGTTGGATGAATGGGTGGCGACTTCATTTATTCAATTTTTGAGTGCCAAGGATGCAGAGAAGACTATTTCTGGGATTTTGACCACAGCAGCAGGTACTTTCTCATCTTTCATCCAAGCTGATTTGCTGAGGGCATTTATAGGGAAATCGGATATTCCCACTAAGCTTGAAGGTAGAGAGATGGTGGTGTTCAAGCTAGATGATGAACGCCGCAGTGTGGTTGGGCCTCTGCTGGCAGCTGCAATGCACTTGATGATTGTTGGTAATTTGAGCCGTCCCCGCAAAGACCCGTTGATTATTTCTTTGGATGAATTACCATCAATTAAGCTAGACAGATTACCACAGTGGATTAATGAATATCGTTCCAACGGTGCCTGCTTTATTCTGGGTATCCAAAGTTTAGAGCAACTTTACGATATTTATGGAGATAAGATGGGGAGTGCGATCGCATCAGCTTGTAGTACTCATGTTTTGTTTAATCCTGGTAATTACAAAACGGCTGAGGATTACTCAAAGCGTTACGGTGAGAAGGAAGTGCTGATTAAAAATCGTACCACAGGGCGATCGCTTGGCGGACAAATGAGCCGTTCAATTAGCTGGAGTGAGAATTTGCAAAAAATGCCTGTAATCAGTGCTGACGAAATTTTGAAATTTCCTCAAGGCAAGTGCGTAATTACCAGTCCTGGTTACAGTTCCGAGGGACAAGCTTCTATTCCCTATCCTTTAATTATTCCCGTGTCCAAAGCCGATGAAAAACGGGCGCATGATAGTGAGGCTCTTTGGGACACACAAGTTAAACCTGCTTTAGAAAGTCAGGTGACAATTCCAGATATTAAAACGTTAACACAAGCATTACATGAACGGATTGAGTCAGCAGCGCGGATGCTGCCATTACCAGAAGAAGATGTAGCACCTGCACAGGAGTCTAGTAGCAGTGAAACTGATGTTTTAGAAAATTTCCCAGCACGAGTTTATCAAACACCAGGATTGCATTAAATTTTGACACAATATTGTTAGCAAAGCTCCTCGCGGAGCGAGGCACTCCTGTAATTCCCCTGTAATATCATGTTCGGTGAAAGACTTATCATTAAGATCGCAGAGCGAGACAGGGGAAGTGCTTTATTTCATGCTTAACGAGTGCCTGCTACGTACCTGGCTTGATATAAGTCCTGAATTACTTTAGGTAAACATGATTTCGCAAAACCTGTGTCATAAACTTTTTAAATTCTTCCATAATTAGCGGTAAATCACTATCAATTTCTTGGGTTTGTTGCCCATTTGTAATTGGACGAAACAGACGACGACCTCGACTATCAAAACCAATTTTATCCGCAACTGCCATAAAGATTGAGTAGTCTTCTGGTACTGGTAAATCTCCACCTTTGCGCTGAAGAATCAAAAAGCTGGTGATAATTCCCAATCCACATTCTACCTGAAAGTTTTCTGTAGGTAACTGAATGGAAGCAATTAGTAAAGCCATGTCTTCTAATAGCCATTGGCGAAAGTGTGCTTGGTTAGATGAAGACAGAATTCCATTAGATACCAAGATACAGACTATTTCACCAGGTTGCAATTGATTTAAACACTGTTCTACAAATAAGCACTCTTGTTCTGCTTGGGTTTTCAACTTGGATGTAATAACGTAGCTTCTATCTCCGTGTTGTATCCATTTATAAGCCATCTCAAATCGGGCTAGTTCTGAATCGGAAGCGAGATTAATTTTGCAATAGGGAGGATTGGCAATGGCTATAGTGGGCAAGGAAATTGGCAGAGGAGGATTACTGACACAATTTTGAAATAGTTGTTGCCACTCAGTAATTTTAGTTTTCATCAAAACAAACTTCCTTGTAACATATTTTCTGCTTTAGTGTTTTCGTATTTAATACCATTAATTAGTAACCTATTATTTAGCTTCGTTTGACGTGTTGATGCGGAAGTTTCATACTTTAAATTTGGTCGGATAAAAGAAATACCCTTGCCAGTCAGGGTGTCTCCGATGACTAAATCTCCACCCAAACTAGGAATAGGCAATGCCAAGTATGGAGCATAAAGCATGAAGTTTAAACTTGCTATTTTTATTAGTAATGAATCCCACTCCCAGCCTGTTAAACTGATGGCATAATTGGACATTTCCAATGCTAATCTTCCTGTACCAAGTGCTGGTTCATATATATGAAATGGTGCTATTGCAGCAGAACTTTCAACTGCTGCAATAGCCATTGTCCTGGCTGTCCAAGTAGGAGTAGGATAGAATTTAGCTCTCGATTGCCCGTAACGATTAGCAGCCAACAAATGACCGAAGTAATCGAAGGGACAAGAAATCAAAAGCTTCAGTTCCAGTTCTTGAATAAGACGATTACTCGCACCGTTACATCCCTCTGGCTCATGAGGCAATTTAGCAATGCTGGGATGCCCTAGTGCATAAAGTAACCAATCAGTGAAATAGGGAATAAATCTGGAAGAACTGCCACATCCACCTGTAGAAATAGATTGCAGACAGCTTGAGAGCATCTGTAAAACTTGAGGATGTCCTAAGTCTAAAAAGTCAGTTTGTGGTATTTCTTTAGGTAGTTCTCCAGTTTCCATTGTCCATCGCCATTGCTCCCACCTACCTTGATATTCATCATCTAATTTCAGTAGTTTTGGTAATAGCCATCCATGTTCAAAAGTTGATTTAAGTACCATTGGTGTTATCTTTAATAAGCATTTGCCAATGGCAGAGGCATTAGCCTCTTAAATCTTGACTTCTGGAATAGCTTCTAAATTGACCATTGACGATAACTCAGGAATGACTATGTTTGATTGTGATTTTTCATCTTGAGGTTTAGTCAGTAGTTTAATTAACCATTTTTCCGTCTGCATCTGATCCTTTTTATTCCAGCATACATTTAATCTTTGGGCTGGTTTAACAGGATGTAATGCTAAAACTACGAGTTGTATTTGGCTAGGATTAACTGAGTATTGTCTAGCCGTAGTCCACAACTTTACCCGGTCTTGCCAGCTTAAATGTGGATGACGTATAGCCCATTCATAAAGCCTGGGAATACCTTGTTTAAATGCTAGATTTGTTAATACTTGAATAAAGTGTTTATCGTCATTAATTGCAAGAGGTGCAATAACTGGATTATCGACTAATAACTTCTTGCGAGATTTAAAAATTTCCGGTGCAAGTTCCTCTATTTGATCAACCCACTGAGCAATTTGAGGATAGGCATTTAATAAAGGTTCTACAGTCAGTCCTAAAAATAGTTGTCTCATCACCAAAGAAAAGTTATCTGCAACTATAGAGTCAAAGGCAGAGCGATTTGGATGAAATTTTTGACTGGGTAATAGGACTTGTTGCTGTGTTTTAGTAATTTGTTGAATATCGGCAAGATTAATTACTGGCATGGTGGAGAGAATATAACATCTCTCCCATGCAGCGGTAAGCTGCAAATTAATTATACGTACAGCCAAGATACAAGAACTAGCTGTCAATCAAGGACATAATACAGCACTTACGGCAGCTATGAGGTACATCCTCAAATCTAAAAGCTTTGATAGGAGAGGGCAAGGAGAAAAACTGTATTGCATAATAGCCGGAAGCGCTGTATCCCTATCCTTAACCCCAGTTCCCCCAATCAAAATCAGCCTACCCCAACAGTTTCGCTTTAATTACCTGCCAATACAGAACAAGAAACACCTATGATGATCATTCTCGGAGCGATCGCCTCTCGCCGTAGGTTGCCCTGACGTATGTTACCCAACATCCACAATTCTCAAACATAGTGCGATCGCCGAATAGCCCGTCGTAGACATCGCTCTCTCACTTTTCGGCAACAGCTAGCGGGAGCATCCTTCGTTTGAGAATTGCGATCGCCCATCTTCCATAGATAAAGATTGAGTAGACAGATCAACCGTGGTTGGGCGATCGCTTGAATTGGGTATTCTAGTTTAGAATATCCATAACAAATAATTAGCGCCGGAATGCGGAGAATGGCTATGGTTTACCCTAAACTTAGCGGCGAAGAAATTACTCGACGGGGCAAAAAACATTATGAAAATCTCCGTACTCAAATTGAGACAGCAGAAAATATTGGCAAAATTATTTCAATTAATGTTGAAACCGGTGACTATGAAATTGGGGATGATTTGTTAATAACGAGTCGTCGATTACAAGCTAAACAATCGGATGCGCCAATTTGGGCGGGACGGATTGGGTTTAATGCTGTCTATACCATTGGTGGGACATTAATGAGGACAGAGTAGTAAGTGATACACGGTACTGTGGTCGGGCTACAAGCTCGAATGAGTGTAATACTTCGTCCTCCAGGACGTTCAGATGTAGAAATTGAATTTGTTGTAGATACAGGTTTTGAAGGCTTTCTGACCCTGCCAATTGCGGTCGTTAATGAGCTTCAACTCCCCTATGTGGCTCGAATTGATGCCAACCTTGCCGATGATTCCAGTATTGCAGCCTTTGCTTATCGTGTAACAGTTGTGTGGAATGGTCTAGAGCGTGAGGTTATAGTTCTAGGAATAGGTCGTCGTCCATTGATTGGAACTGCCCTGCTTGAAGATTGTCATCTCGGCATAGACTTTTGTGACGGTGGTACAGTACTGATTGATGAGATTTTGTAGATTTTAGGAAGTATGGGATGGAGATAGTTCGCTATCGCCCTGATTCTAGATACCTGTAAAATTCAGCAAGAGCGATCGCATAAAAGCACGAAACAATGACACGAATTCCATTCACAGAAGCTCCAGATTCATTAGCTTAAATAAAGTGCGATCGCCGAATAGCCCGTCTTAGACATCGCTCTCCCACTTTTCGGCAACAACTAGCGATGTCTACGACGGGCTACGCCTACGCATCCTTCGTTTGAGAATTGCTATCATTGCCGCATTGATCATTTCCATCAATCCTCTACTTCGGGATCACCGATTGTCTTCTGTGCTGTATGACGAATATGGAGAATTCTCACCGTGGGAATAGGCTGGTCTTCAAGAACCGTAAATAGAATGCGATAGGTTTGCTTCCCTTGCCCGTAAAGAAGAGTCGCGAATTTCTTGGCTAAAGAAGGCATCCTCACGAGAGATCGGACAGCGCCGAGGCATTTCTTGCAGAGAGGCGATTGTTTTAATCAGCCCTTGATACCAGAGTTGGGCGCGTTCATCTGTGGTAAACTGAGAAAAACTTAAGAATGCGGCATCCGCTTCGGCTTTCGCAATGCTAGAGAAATCAATGCGGTACGTCATGCTTCAAGAGACAATCCATATTTCTGATTTTGTTCAGCAATGAAGTCCTCTAAACTCGAAAATTGTCCTTGCTCAAAATCATCAAGCCCACGTTGGATTCCCTTTAAAGCCTCAAAAAAATCTTGATCGTCCAAACTCAGTCCTAAAGTCAGCACCGCTAGCGCCATTTGCGAAATATCTTGTCCAGTACTTTCAGCACGCTGTCGCAGCAGTGCCTCAACTTTCGGTGGCAGATCAAGTGTAATGGACATTGTGAGTTTTACCTCAGTGATACTGGTTTTATTATAGCGATGCCTGCGGCGGGCTACTCGGCATCGCACCTCATAGACTGGGTAAAGCGGACTGCTCAAGTGTGGGAGTGCTTCAGCTACGCCCGTTGTAGACATCGCGCTAATTCTAGATACCTGTAAAATTAAGCTGCAAGCGATGGCAACTCTTAGAGACGCTACACGTAGCTTGCTTCTTGCTTCCGGGAGCAACGCGATTTGGTGAGGTGCTAAAAATTAGGGGTATAAATGACCTGTTTAATAGTGCGATCGCAGCGAAATACCTGTTTTATTGAGAATCTAGCTATGTAACTGAGAATTAAACCCTGATCTCACTTTTTCGCGTTGCTCCCCTTGCTTCCCTGTAAGGAAGGGTACGCCAAAGCCAAATCCTGGAGACGCTCCGCGTAGCTTGCAACTCCTGCGGAGTAAGGCTAACGCATATCTTATTAAAACATTAATCGTTCAATGAAAATTATGGACGTTAGGATTAAACAAATTGTGTCCCAAATTCTTATGGAGTTTCTGGGATGAATAGTGGCTTAACTTATGAGCAAGAAACCTTTGTGCAAGATAGTATTCCTGTTAGATTGGGAAAATTGGCAACTAATTTAGCACGGATAAGTCAACTTTTCAGTGACTCTACGCATGAGGATGTGGTCAAAAGCCTGATTAGAGAAACTATGTATTTCCTTGAGTGGATAGCCCCAGATATAGATATTGACAATGCTTTTGAGTTAGCAAACTTAGGAAGGTTTCTCACACGCTGGCTGTTTAACTGGGAACAAGCTTGGAATGACACAGATGCTAAAAACCAGATTATTCAAGAACTTGGCATTTGGTCAGACAGTGTTTTGCAAATGTCAAAATTACCTGCTGTACAACAATCCTAATTGATAATGACTCAATCCCAACCTCCATTACCACAACCCAAACTCGAAGGATCTGGTATTACCTCTGACCAGTATTTTGAGTTTACTCCAGAAAAACTAGAACTGAGTAACGGATATTTGGGTTACGGTGGACAAGACCAACTTGGATTTCATTTGTCTGTTCTTACCAACATGGGATTGTTGACAGCAGTTCGACATACAAATTTGTCGCTGTGGCTAGAAGCGCTCAAAGGTGTAGTAAGGGAAAAACTACCGACTGTCAACGCCCAACCAGAAGTAGCAGAAGCAATGCTCAATCGATTTAATCGAGCGATCGCAGACTTGGAGGCAGTGATTGAGTATCTGGAACAATAAAATCAGGAATTTGAGCGATGTCTACGACGATGCTCTTGTCAAACATCAGGTGTAGGGCTACGCCCCGGTGGAGGCGATCGCATCTAACAACAGTAATCCCATCTGCTTCAATAAACCAGTGTTACCATCAGGGCAACCATGTTGAATTATACACTTGGCACAGCCAGTATCGCAGTTACAATCCTGTGCGATCGCTTTAGCAGCACCAGCAAGTTTTGGCAGATGTTTAAACACAGCTTCAGCCGCACCATTACCGCCATCACTGGTATCATAGAAATAGCCTGTGTAATTGTTATTTTCCCCTAACTCCTTCACTACTGTAAAATTCACCTGTTTTGGGTCAACTCTAGCCACCAGCTGTAACGCTCTCATAATTTGATGCCCAAAGCTGTGGATAGCAATCAAGGTACTGGAATATTCCCACAACTGTTGATAGCCTGGTGGAATAGGTTCTCCACTGCGGGTTAAATTGGTTCTAGTTTCCAAGGCATTGTGCTGGAGGTATTCCCGCGCACTTGAGTTAATTGCTACTTTGACCATTGGTGCTGAAAATTGAGTACGGAAAGGCTGCTCAAATTTTTCTTCTGACAGGGTTTTCACAATTACAGCTTTGCGTGTGAGTTTGCTACAAAGTGGACAACGATGTTCTTTAGGTAGCAGCTCTTTGTAGTTAAGACACCGCTTGTTCAAACAAGTCTGCTCATAGATTTGGGTCATTAAACTGTAACCACTGGTAATGTGCTTAACCTCACCAAAACTAAGTTCCAGAGTTAAGTATTCCTGACAGTCATCAACATCACTGACTTGAGAAAACAGCAATGGTAACTTCACCGCATCTGTCAGCACTGTTAGGCTACTGGTTTCTGATTCTGTAACTGCAACTGTAAACAGTGAGCTATCTGCTGTCTGTTTTAATATTGCTTGCTTGCTGTTCAAGTCAAGGGAGATGCACTGATAAGTCAGCATTCGTCCATTGGCATCTTGTCGTTTGTAGATGGCTTGGGGATGGACTTCCCGGTGAGCAATATCTTCTGAGATTTCCTCTAGTTCTTCCCCAGATTCTGCATCTACTAGCTTGATGGTAGTTTGGGATAAGCCACCCCGAAAGTTAACATCTTTATGGGGATAGCCTTTTGCCCACAGTCCATTACGACCTTTATTTAGATGCCCTTGGGCTAACAGGAGTTTTGCTACCTCGTAAGCTGCTGTGCCAAAGTAGTGCTTGATTTTATTAGTAGGAATACCAGTTTCTGCGGCTGCACACATCAAATGTTTAGCAGCAAAAATGGGATATTCGTCATTAAAGAACACTTCCTCAGTTTCACCCGATACCAGCATTTCTGGATGTTCTGCTACATAGCAGTCAATGGGATTGAAAGCATTGGGAAGCAGCACTGTCAGTCCAGACTGAGAACGTCCGGCGCGGCCACTGCGTTGCTGGTATGCCATTTTGGAACCAGGCCAGCCACGCAAAATGCAACATTCTAATTCTGGTAGGTCAATTCCAGCTTCTAATGCTTCTGTGGCAATAATCCACTTGAGCGTGCCAGACTGGAGTTGGTCAACTACTTCTGCGCGACGCTTAGAAGTTATGCCACTGTAGAATGCGGCTACTTGGTTTGATTTGAGTAATTCTGTTAGTTCCCGCACGCTGCGACGGGAGTTACAAAAGGCGATACCTGATTTACCTTGATTGAGCAAAAATTGAATTATTCGAGCGGTATCACCAGTCAGATTGTAACTGGGCTGAGTGACAATTATTTGTCTAGATGGTGAAGCTGCTCCACTTTTACGAATCCAAATTAGGGGTTTGGGGTTGAGTTTAGTTGGTTTTAAGCCAGAGATTTTCAGAGCCAGTTGTTTAGGATTACCACAAGTGGCACTCAGGAAGATAAATTGCAGTTTCTTGGAGTCACCACCGTAATGATCTACTGCTAGTTTAATGCGACGAATCAGCCAGGACATATTTGCGCCATAGCTGCCTGAGAGGGTGTGAGCTTCATCAAGCAGTATATAGCGTAATCGCTGATAAAAGTTTGCCCAATGCGCGGATTTCCAGGCTTGCTTGAGTTGAAAGTGGATTAATTCTGGTGTGACACCTAAAATATGCGGTTCACTCTTGAGGATTTGTTCTCGTTTTTCTGATTTGACATCTCCAGTGATCATTGCCAGTATAGGTCTGGATTGTGTTGGTATGGTAGAGAGTAGTTCAGAGATTTTGTGGAACTGGTCTAGCGCTAAAGCTCGCAGTCCATAAAATGCTAATGCTCGATGTTCTTCATTTATGCAACCTTCCAGAATGGCGGGGTATGTGCTGAGAGTTTTGCCACTGGCTGTGGGAGAGGTGAGGATTAAACTTTTACCTTGTCTAATTGCTTGTAAGGCTTGAAGTTGGTGAGAGTAAAGTTGGGTGATTCCTAATGATTGAAGTGCTTTAATTAATTTATTTGGCAGGTCATTAGGGATATTTTTCAGATTAGGTTCTTTGGCAGGGATAGTCTGTTGCCAGAGTAAATCTTCACCTAGAAATTCAGCAATATCTGTAGGTTCAGTAGGATGGTTATTTGAGTTGGAATTTTCTGTAATGGGTGTACGAAGTGGTGTCCAAAAGCTCTGAAGTAATAAACTGTAATTGGGCGTGTTCATGGCGGTATTTTTCGCTCATTGCCCTAAAAAATCCCCCAATGGGGGAGTAGTAGTAAATCCCAAAAAGTAATATTTTTACCCAAAAGTAGTGTTCAATTTTTAATTAATTTATCAGGTTATACTTAAAATAGTAATATTAAGATTGTTATGATTTCAAAGAAAATATGCAAAATTCAAATACAAGTAACCCTTTTTTAATAAAACATTCTAAACTCGAATATCTGCTAAAACGAAAAGAATGGGAAAAAGCTAATAAAGAAACTAATAAATTGATTAATCAAATAATAAATCAAAATCATCGAATTGAAGGTTTTTTTGCATCTGATTTAATAAAAATCCTACCTACTGAAAACCCGTCAGATTGTGAGTTTTGTAAAATTGACCACCTTTGGGTAAATCATAGTGGTGGTCATTTTGGTTTCAGTGTCCAAAAAGAAATTTATATAGAATCAGGAGGTATACAAAACGATATTGAAGCAGGAAATCCAAATGTTTTGTACAGATTTCTCGCTGAAGTTGGTTGGAAAGAACTAAGCATTATAGAACCAACAGAAAGAATTATTGTTTCTAAACCAGATTTTAGACATAGTGCCAAAAGAGGACATCTCCCTTATTGGTATGAGTGGGAGCCAGACGGTCTTAGAAGTAATTTATTTGAGCGATTCAAAATACGCAGAAAAGACAATTGGTATGAATACGAGTTAGATGAAAATGGTGAATGCAAGCTAAATAAAAACGTTTTTCTAACATACTGGGGTTTTCTGGCATTTTTCTCTATTGTTGCTCAATGTGGAAAATAATTTAGAAGCAACAACCTAAATGGATTAATGAGGTTGAACAGTATCACCTTCTGTTCTGTAACTCTTGAAGAAAAACCTGGATTTCCAAGAGTTAGGGAATTGCAAATAAAAAATCTCCAATTTGTAGGGTGTGTCAGCAAGATAGTCTGTAACAAACCATAAACCACCCTACAATCTTTGGATAATTTATTTTTTGCAATCCCCTAGAGCATTGGTAGACACCCAACCTTATTACTCGATTGGAGGCACTTCTTCTATTAAATTATTAAGAACTATATCAATATTTATCTCACATAAATAGTATTCACTCAAGTATTTGATAATGGAAGTTCCTGCATGAAAACAAAAATCAGCATCTATTCTCTGTACATTAGGGCTAATAGTTCCACCATGTCTTACACCAGGTTCACTATTGGCATAGTCGTAAACTTTCTGCATTATGTCTAGAAATTGTTTAGACCATCTTTCGTCTTTGTTCATTTTTTTTATTCCATTTCCTAAAGTGTTTTCTTTCGGGTGAATTTGTCTAACAATACTTTCAATTGCTGAGACAATTTCCTTGATTGAGTTTTCGGAATCAAAAGGATACCGAGTCAGAAAAAAATATGCTTTTTTATAATGTGCTATTGCTGGTTCAAAAGTATTTTTTAAATCTAATTGAACTTGCTCAATGTTATTGGTAAGAACTTGAGGTACAAAACGTATTAATTTGCTTTCTTCATTAAGATTCCAACCAACTTGATGTTCTGCAAAAAAATTATTTAAATTCTGTCGATAAACTTCAAAACCAAAAATATTAATCCATTCATCTTTAGATTTGTAGTAAGAGTTTTGTTCTAGCTGTTTTATTTCTTTTCCTACAAGTTCAATAAAATCATAAAAATGATTCCATTGACACGTCCGAAGATGTGAACATAGGTGTTCCCAACAATACCAAGAATCGTTGTAGATTGGTTCTGTGTCATCATGAGTTAAAATACAAAGTTTTTCATGTAAATCTTTAATTCCAAGAGGAATAAGATCACGAGTTTGAAATTCAGGTCTAGAGTCACGATCTACATAAGTAAGTCCATTTAACAATCGGTTGATGTAATCTAAACGTAGCCATTCAGGTGCATCTTCAAGAATTTGTTCTTTCCACTGAATGGGATTATAATCATATCGGTTTGAAAAAGTCATAAAGTTAGAAGCAGTACAAGGTTTACTTAGTTCGTAATCTAACACTAATGAGGATACTTTAAAGCCTCTATCAAAAAACGCGATCAGCGTATAATTGAGCCTTTCCGTAATTGAGCCTCTCCGTAAATGTACTGTCCTAAAGCATTAGCTTGACGAGAAGGTGCAGCTAAATAGGCATTAATTCTAGCTTCCTTGAACAGACGTTGAACATCGTCCCAAAAGAATTCACTACCGCCACCAGTGAAAATTACATCTCTGACACGTTCTGGCAACCAGGCTAGCACACGGCTACAGATTTCACGAGAAAACATCTCCGTGAGGTTAGGAAGAAAATCGTCTAAGTTAGTGGGTTTGCTTGCGCTTTTAGGACGGTAATAGCGTTCACCTCTGGGTTTGTTCACAGCGGAAATCAGAGCTAGAGATTGACTATCTGCTCCCTCAATTTCGGCGGACACCAATTCATAGAACTTGTTCATACCAAAGTCTTCACTCTTAGAAAGATATTTAATAAATCGGAAATTATCCACCATCAACAAATCCACGGTTTGATGTCCAATATCGACGATCGCCAGCGATATTTTTGTAAAATCGGGACTGCTAGGACTTTTCTTTGGTTGAGCTTCAGACCACAACAGGCTGCCATAGCCCTCTGGCATTACCCATACGTTACTGACGTTCAGCGACACAGATTCGCCTCGGAAGTTCAACACATGAGGCCCGCCTACTTGACTAATCAAGTATGCTTTTTCGTTTTCAAATTGCTCTAAGGAAAGAAAAGGCAGACCCAGTACAACTGAGATATCGTCTCTGAGTTTAAAGTAGCTAGCACTTGCTAACACTTTTACCAGTGCAGCTTCTACCTTAGATTGTCCGATTCCTAGATTCGCTCCAAAATCTGCTGCCAGTTGACCTACAGCATATCCATTGCCTTGATATTCCAGCCACAAATTCATTAAAGGATCAATAGCACGAACTTCAAAAACACCACCACGTACCTGTTCTATTGACATTTGCTTAACGTTGGCAGGTACAAACACAACACTACCGCGTTCACGACTCACACAAGTTTTTGTGGAAGTTCTGCCTAAATCAACACTGAGAACAGTTTTACTGCCAACATCGTTGGATTTTACAGTGTTGATTTTTTTAGTTGCTGCTATTGCTGTTAAAAGATTTGCATAGTAATCATTAGGAACAATAATTAACTCCTCTTTTAATTGGTAGAGAACTTGGTTAGTTTGTTCCACTGCTGTTTGAAATCTATTTAAAGCATCTGCTGTTGATTCTCTATCAATCTCCCACATTAAGGAAATGAGATTTTGTTGTAATCGCAATGCCAAACGCAAACAGTCTTTTTCTACTTCATTTAATGCGTGTTGACGAGTTAAATCATTAATCTGCCTTTTGCTTTCATCAGCAAATTCATAATATTTTTTCTCTAAATTGGTGTATTTGTCCGTTAATTCATTTGCAACTTGTCTATGATGCTTGGCTGCTTGTCTGTCCTTTTCGCCAGTAGCATGAGCAGTAAAAGCACCTGCAACAGCACCAACCGCCGCCCCTAAAGCACCGAATAGAAGAGGAATTATAAAAATCATATAATTTTTGACTAATTATCTAGGAATGAGGAGGAAGGCAAGGAAGTTGAGAATTAGGTAACAACTTACTATCTGCTGATGTGAGTCCTAAAGATTGAGCAATAGCCACTGATTCACGTAACCGTTGCATAGCCCCTTCTATCCCCGGTGCAATTGGACGATTTGTAATTTCTTGATTAATGGCTTCTGCTTCGGACAAAAATTCTAGATTTTTCTGATGTTCATAAATCAGTTCATTTTCAATTGCTTGCAAATTCGCTAGTTCTTGCTGAGTTAAAGACTCGAAATATACTCTTACATCCTGTTTATGGTCATCAAGGATTTTGAAAAACTCGTAAACCATACCCGCAGCACCAACAACAGCTAATGCAGGTGCTACTGTAGTTAATGCAGTTAATGCGATCGCAATTGGTGGACAAGCTGCTACTACTGCTGTAGTTGCAAATGCCGTTGCACCCCCAACTGCACCACCCATGACGGTATCTTTTAATGTTGCTGTAGTCGCTTCTTGTGCAGAAATTTCGCCTCGGACTACACGCAGTGCATTAGTTAGAAGCGAAAAAGGTGCGGCTGTTACTGCACCAACAGCAGCCCCCAAAGGTGCAGCTTGAAAACCTGCTTTAACAGCACCTGCGAGATTGTCAAACTGCAATTTGGCATTCAGTCTCATTTGTTCCTGCCAACTCATGGTCTTATCACCACGAGTGATGTTGTCTTTGGCATTCTCCCATTTGATATTGTTGGGGTTATTAGACCCTCCTTTGCTGTGGGGTTTGATATGACTAGCGTGTTTATCAGATAGATATTGTTCGGCATTACTAGCCGCAGATTTGCCGTCAACACCTGCGCGTTGAGATGGGGGAATCTTCTCTAACATTTCTTGGGCTTGCACCCTGGTTCTTGTCGGTTCACCAGGTCGAATCCCACCTTTATATAATCTACGCGCCGCACTTAAAGGTAAATCCTGTAAATTAGCGTGGTGAATGTTGGTTGTAGCAGCAGCGTTGACAGCAGAATTAGGATGGGAATCGTCAGACATGAGT
The DNA here is from genome assembly GCF_054880495.1 of Nostoc sp. Lineage (NCBI taxonomy): Bacteria > Bacillati > Cyanobacteriota > Cyanophyceae > Nostocales > Nostocaceae > Nostoc > Nostoc sp. Next base: position 61,064 of record NZ_JBTYKD010000104.1, on the reverse strand, counting down.
GATTACCTTTCGTATCTAGTTTATTCTTTGAAATTTGCTAATACGCTTCCATCCAATTTGATGGAAGCATTTATTAACATAAATTATACTCAATACTAAAAGATTCTACTAATACTGAGAATTGTTGGCAGTAAATTTTTACCTGACGCTCGATTACTTGAAGAGGTTGCACTATCAACACCTTTCTTGATAGACATCTCTAAATCCAGCACCATAATCACTACTTTGGCTAAAGCGTTAATACTTGTATTTGCTACCTCCTGACGCAAGTAGTAAATGCGATTAGGATTACTGATACTGGACAGTTGAGCTAATTCACTATCTTTCTTAACCCCAAAAATGTAGGCGTAGCCCGTCGCAGACATCGCAGACTTAACCTACAGCCAAGTTATAAACTGCGTTAGGAGAGTAGCAGCAATTACCATTAATGGTTCCGAGCGTGACAGTAAATCATCTAGCGATGCCTGCGGCGGGCTACGCCTACGCTAATCGCTGCTTCTGCCTTCCAGAAACATTTGCCCCCACTGCGCCCGATACTGTATCATATTTTTGCGGAAATTGGCTAAATGTAAGAGGCTGAGGCTTTGGATTTAAAGATTAAAATAGAGTTAGCAAAGGTAGGGTTTACTTGATTAGGAGGTTCTATGATGAATTTACAAGAAATTATTAATTCTATTGAAAGTTTACCCACAGAAGAACGGGACTATTTGTTTGAGTTTCTCCGTCAAAAAAAGGAGGAATCTAGAGGGGATAATTTTTGGCAGGGATTACAAAAATTTAGAAGCGTAATCCAAAGCGAGGGGATTATCTTTACTGATGATGATTTCGCTGACTTACGAGATCGTAGTGTGGGAAGAGAAATTGATCTATGAGCTTAAAATACTTACTGGATACCAATATTCTCTCAGAGCCAGCACGTCCTATTCCTAATGCCAATGTTTTGCACAAACTAGATATTCATAAATCAGAAGTTGTCGTTTCTAGTGTTGTTGTTCATGAACTTTTACATGGCTGTTTGCGGTTGCCAGAATCTAAGCGGCGAGAGTCTCTTTGGAATTATATTCATGAATCGGTATTAAATTTACCAGTGCTTGATTACGATTTAAAGGCAGCACAATGGCACGCCCAAGAAAGGGCTAGATTATCCAAGATTGGTAAAACTCCTGCTTTTGTAGATGGTCAAATTGCGAGTATTGCTTACTGTAATAATTTAATACTGGTAACTAATAATGTTTCTGATTTTGAGTTTTTTAATAATTTAATGGTTGAAAATTGGTTTGTTAATAGCACTGAAGTTGTCTAAGGCGAGATAAGGGTAAGCATAACTTGTGAAAGTTTTGTCAGATACTAGTATCATTATTAGTGAATTTGGATTTTAGACTGAAATCAAATATACAATCCAAAATCCAAAACTCTCAGTCAACTTTATGTTGATTAAGTTAACTTAAATAACCTGCTAACACTAAGAATTATTAGCAGTAAATCCTTACTTTCAGCACCCCTCTTAATAGACATCTCCAAATCCAGCATCATAGTTACTGCCTTAGCTAAAGCATTGATGCTTGTATTTGCTACCTCCTGACGCAAATAGTAAATGCGATTAGGATTGCTGATACTGCACAGTTGAGCTAATTCACTATCTTTCTTAACCCCAGAAACAATTGCAGACTTAACCCACAGCCAAGTTCTAAACTGCGTTAGGAGAGTAGCAATAATCACCATTAATGGTTCCGAGCGTGACAGTAAATCATCTAGCAGGTGCAAAACTTGATTGCTTTCTCCTTGGCGAATAGCAGATGCCAGTTGTAGGCTATTCTGAGTTTGACATGGTACTAATTCTTTTATTTCTGCAAACTCTAGTTGTCTGCCCTTACCATAGATATACAGTTTGCGTAACTCAGTGGCTGCACGGGTCATGTCGTTACCAATTGCTTCTGCTAGATATTCCACTGTATCTTTTGACAGCACCAACTTGATTTTTTTAGCCTGAGTCGCGATCGCCTTCTCAATTAAATCAGCACGCCAAGGTGGTATCAATAGAAACTCAAACAACTTGGCATACTTGACAATATGTTTGTAAATCTTCAGGCGCTTATCTACATTGGTGGCGACAAACACCAGAATTGTGAATTCAGGCACTTGAACAAGCTGCTGCAAAGTTTCTAACTCAGTATCACTCCACTGCTTGAGGTGGCAATTTTCCACAATCACCAGTTTTTTACCACCAGTCAGGGAACGAGTGCGAGCTACGCTGATGGCTCGGTCAAGGTCATCAGCTGGAAATCGGTGATAGCAAAGTGTGAGCCATTCGGCATCAATCTCTGCTTTGTATTGGTTTAGCTGTTCCTGGATGGCGTGTTGGTCATCACCTGTCAGCAAGACAATCATGCTTTTACCCTCCCGTTACTGCTCTTGTTGGCTTTAATTAACACAGTTATTGGTTGTTGACTTTGGGTCGCTCGTTGCAGCATTTTAGCGATCGCCTCTTTACTACTCTCAAACTTATTCAGGTAAGCTGGTGTAACCTCTAAAATTGCCTTGTCACCTTGCAATTTAACGAGATTTGCATGAGCCAACAGCTTTTGATTACTAGGTTTAGCTATATCCATCACAGAAAGCCAAATTTGAGCCAGGTTAGTAGTCTGGGCTGCAACTGTTGGTAACAATTTGTCATCATGCCCTTTGCCATCGACAGTTTTAGCTGTCACCTTGTTTGTGGTGTATACTCCAAGCGTTGGTAGCAACTTGCCGTCATTTACAGGTTTAGCAGTTAGCGTCTTGGTTGCACTGACAGGCAATAAACTGGGTATCAGGTTCAGTAAGCAAACTTCTAGCCACACAGCAGCATTTACTGTGTACCGAAGATAGTTTTCTGCTTTTTGTAACTCTGCTAGAGACAAGTTAAGCGTCTCGAAATTCCAGTGATTTGCTAAAACCTTGAGTTGAGCATAGCTAACACAACCAGTTAGCAGGGATTGCTCTTTGGGTGCAGACTTGATAATCAGTAAATCTCGGTATGTTTGCAGTAAATTAGAGAGAATCAATTTGGGCGTTTTACCAGAATCTACTAAAACTCTTGCTACTTGCAGCAAGTTAAAGGTGTTGTTCGTAGATATTGCCTGTAAAATTGACATTAATTCTGTTTCTGTCACACCACCAGCGATTTCCATGACATGATTGGCAGTGATATTTTCATCTAAAAGACTCACTTGACCCAATAATTGCAGTGCATCCCGCAATCCACCATCGCTGAGTCGTGCGATCGCTGTTAGTGCCTCATCATCAATAGAGATAGATTCTGCATCTGCTACAATATGGAGGTGCTGCACAATTGCCTGAATAGACAAAGTGCGGAAATTAAACACCTGACAACGGCTGACAATGGTAGGTAAAACCTTGTGCAGTTCTGTTGTGCAGAGAATGAATACTACATGAGGTGGCGGTTCTTCAATACACTTAAGTAAAGCATTGAAGGCGTTACCAGTTAGACAATGGCACTCATCGAGAATAAAAATTCGATAACGTCCTGCAACAGGTGCTAAGGTACTCCGCTCAATTAAAGCACGGGCATCATCTACACCATTATTAGAAGCAGCATCAATTTCACTGACATCTAGGCTATTACTGGTTTCAATTGAACGGCAGGATTGACAAATACCACAAGGTTGGTCAGATGGTTTTTTAGTGTTGAGGCAATTAAGGGATTTAGCAAATATCCGAGCAGTTGAAGTTTTACCTGTGCCTCTAGAACCTGTAAACAAATAAGCTGGTGCAATTTGCAGGTATTTGACAGCATTAGTCAGAGCAGTTTTGATGTAGGGCTGTCCAACTAATTCGGCTATTGTCTGGGGTCGATATTTTTGATGTAGGGCGACTGTAGACATAGGATTCATTAACCTTAATTTGTCGCCCTTACCCCTGTTAAGGGGGTGTAATTTTGAATCCAAAGTAGGATAATTTGCTCAAACGTTCCCAGGAAGATTTACCGATACAGAAGTTGAGTACACCTAATTATTTAACCGTTGAAACAGGTGGAGAAGTTTATGGAATTTACAACCGAGCTATAGCCATTTTAGAATTCATATCCTTGGCTCATAAAACGCTAAATTTATCTTTTTTATCTGCCTCCTTAAGCAGTAGCGAATTCTGTTAAACCTCGTTTACTGGGATGATGAAAACCCAAAACAATATCGGCTTGGGGTATTCCGGCTGATAGTAAATCATCAACAACGCATAAATTAGTTGCATCTTCTTCCACCCAAACTTTGCCATTTTTAATGCAGAGATAGATAATAATATACTGTATCTGCTTTTTGTCATCCCAGCCAAATCGAAACCAAAGATATTGATCTCTTGTTTCATCAAAAGCCAAGCGATCGCTTACTTCAACTCCCGCATTTTTTATAACTTGAGTATTAGTAGTTTCGTAATACTCAGTCAATATCTTCTTGATAACATTGCGGTATTGTTCTAGCTTATCCATTGCCTAATTTCCTCCTTTTCTGTATTTACAACTATTAACAGCAGGTTATTTTCACTGATGACTGCTTGTACAGATTTACGTTGAAAAAAGTTCTCATAGACAACATCATCAACAGCTAAATAAAGTTTATATTCTGGCTCCGTAAGTTGAATGAGTTTCCGATAGACTATGTATTGTCCCAGCGCATTATGAAAATCATACATCAGCGATTTGCCCACAAAGCTCTTGATTTCTACAACAATTTTCTGTCCCTGGCGTTCTGCGGCGATTGGTTTTTCTGCTGCTAGGTCGGCGTAGAGTTCAGCATCCTCATATTTGATAAAGTAAGGATCATCTGTGATAGTCCAACCGTCTTTTATCAATGCGTTCTTGACTTCATTATGGTATATGTCTTTTGCTGGCATGGTGGAACTATTGAGTAATACTCTGATTGTAAAGTGTTTACCATATTGGGTTGGGTAACAATTAGATTCTAAAACATACTTTTCTATCTTTCCTTCTTGCACCCTGCTTTGCTTCATTTTTTCTTGATAAAACTGGATAACTTTGGTATTTTGGCGGCAAATAGTCGGATATTTACCGCCAAAATGCACAATTTCTATTTGTCAAAATCGAGGATTTTCGTTCATGTTGTCCAGTTTTGTCCAGAGTTCCTCAAATCCCCGTCTAAAATAAACACCACTCGTATCCAAAACACCCTACAAAACTTCAAGATTCCAATTAACATTTATTAAGCATTTAGAGTGTAAAGTGGCAGTAAGAATTGACGCATTTCCATTTGCAGTTCTGGATTTGGTCTATCTCCATAAGGAACCAACATGGCAGGATGATCTGATTGTTGCAAGTGCATTTTGATAGCAGAACTGGGAATTGCCTTGGCTGCTTCTACCAAATACTTGAGGTTAAACTGAATATTCAATGACATTTCTGATGGTAGATGAGCAGCAATAACCTGATCACCTTTGCCAAACTCCCGTTCAATTGATAGTCGTAGCTGCTGCAAACTTCCATCAAACTGTAAGTAAATACCTTTCTCTTTTTTATCTGTTAACACAGCTAACCGTTCTAGTGCTTTGACTAAGAATGCTTTTTCTAGGATTACTTCTCGGTCAAAGCTAAATCTTGCCAATAGCTGTTCGCAGTCAGGGTAAGTTCCTTCCAAACATTGACATCTGAGGATAATATCTTGCCAAGCAAAACCCAAGCGATTACTTTCGGCATCATACAACAAATTAATGAATTCGACAGAATCATCCAAGTTACGCGCTAGTTCTTTGAGGACTCGACCGGGAATAGTAAATTGTATCTCTTCAGATTCTACTTGTTTGCGGGGTTTTCTACCAATTCCTTGAGTTGAAAGTTCAGTAGTTGCGACTCGATGCCCATCAGTACCAATAAACTTTAACTTCTCCTGTGTAATTTGGATATGAACTCCGGTCAAGATATATTTATTTTCATCAGTACTAACAGCATAAATCACACCTTTCAAACCATCTTTGAAAACTGTTGTTGGCAGAGGAATGGGAGTAGCATCAATTGTAGAACTAGGTGGAAATTCTTCAGCACTAATGCCTCTAATTTCATATTTTCCATCAGCATCAGATAAACTGAGAGAGCAGATTTTTGTTTGCTTATCCTCATCAATAAGCTGTATAATCTGAGTCTGACTACTGAGGGTAATATTACCATTAGGGCAATGCTTAACTATCTCAAATAGCATTTCCACTGGCACAGTAATTTCACCCTTGAGCAAAACCTGGGCTTCAAAACTTGCCTGAATTGTTAATGCTAAATCAGTAACAGTTAAATGTATCTGTTGTGTTTCGATATCTGCAATGATTAGAGCATTAGCAAGAATAGGATGGGTAGGTTTAGCTGGGGTAGCACAACTAACTAAAGAGAGTGCATCGTGAAATTTAGTTTGTGAGCAGATTACCTCCATTCCTGATTCTATAAGTGGTTGAGAGTTTAACTCTGATTTGGCAGAACGTTTATTAGTACGCTTATTTGAGATAGGCTCAGTTGAAGTATCAGGATCTGGAGATGTAGGTTTTTTCTTTTTACCTGTAGATATGTCTGGGATATTTGCTGATACTTCATTTTCGCCTTTAGGAGTAGCTACACTTGTTTGTTTTGTCTGATTGGCAGGCTTTACCCTTTGTTTCGATGCTGTTTGAGTCATGATAATTTATTTCTGGTTGCGTCATTGTTAGAAAGGTGACTGCGATAGCAGAAAATAAAGGCTGTGAAGCTTTGAATCAGATGCGTTTACTCTGTGAGACATACAGAATTTTACTGATATATCCCATTTAACGACTCTCAGGTAAGCCTTTATTCAAACTGGAGCCTTCGGAGCCTCTGGCTTTGCTCCTGAATTATTAAGTTCTACAAATGCCTCCAAAAGTTCTTCCCAATACTTTTCAAACTAATAACTTTGCTGTTATTAGCAGATTCTTCTGTAGTGTTATCACCCAGCAAATCAGTTTCCAACAAAGAGTTCAGCAGTGATAGTTGATGTTCAAGATCTGCAACATCGCGGTATATTCGAGATGGGTCTATTTTCATTCCTAAAGGTGTAGGAACGATTTTCAAATATTGGTTTAATGTCTCTAGATAATTTCTGTTGGTAAATTGTCTTTGTGTTACATAAGGACGCAAAATCTCCAGAAATTGGATAGCTCTTTTGATTTCTAGAGAATCAGAAGTACTATCAATTTGAGGTTGGCTTTCTCGATAGCCTTTCATTTTCTTCTCAGCTACGAGATTGTGAAATTTAGAAACTGCTTGTTGATAATTACCGAAAGAGTGAATTTTTTGCTGAGATTTGTAGCCTACCCTACCCCACTCAACAGTTAGATTGCTTTGCTCAACTTTTGCACTCCAGAATTTGTTACTGTTCTGAGCCGCATTTACAAATATTAAGTAAACTTCCATATTTTTGACATAATTTAGAGTAACGTCTTGCCATGTCAAATGAATATCTCAACAATAGATGTTCATTTGACAAAAGCTTCAAATCATTACTAATTTGGGAATACCTAATTAGTACGGAACCTAGAAGTACGAAGACCTTTCTTAGACACCTGCACAGGACTGGAAGCTGGTCGCGCAATCTTTGACCAAGACTGCATCCGCTCAACAGCAGCAGCATCTTGAATCGCTAAAGGGGTGATGTTTTGCTGACAATTTTCTAAATCAGCCAGTGTGATTTGCTGAGGTCTTCCCTCATCAAAAGCCAGTAGTGCTGCTTCTGATGCCAGGGTTTCCAACTCAGCACCACTAAACTTGTCAGTAGCAGCAGCGATCGCCTCTAAATATTCCTGTGGAACTTCTATACCAAACCGTTCTAAATGAATTTTGAGAATCTGGCAACGTTCCAACTCAGTAGGCAGGTCAACGAAGAAATTCTCGTCAAACCGCCCTTTCCTCTTGAACTCAATAGGCAGCGCTGTTGGGTCATTACAGGTTGCCACCACAAACACCCCCGCCGTACATTCAGACATGAAAGTGAGGATATTCCCCAGAATCCTTTGTGAGACTCCAGAGGTATCACCATTAGCTGAAAGTGCTTTCTCAACCTCATCAATCCACAAGATACAGGGTGCGATCGCTTCAGCAGTCTTGAGTGCGCGGCGGACATTGCCCTCAGATTCTCCCACCAGGCTACCAAGCATCGAGGCAATGTCTAATTGCAACAGTGGAAGATTGAGTATGGTTGCAATGTTCTTTGCTACTATCGATTTACCTGTTCCTGGTGGCCCTGCCAGTAGCACCCCTTTAGGTTGGGGTAGATTTAGCGATCGCGCTTCTTGAGAAAATAATCGGCTGCGGCGTTGCAACCAATCCCGCAATAAATCCAAACCACCAAAGGGTATGGTCGCCAGTTTACCTAATTCAATACCCATCTGAGACAGTAGGCGGGTTTTGTATTCGACAACCAAAGGGATGACCGTAGTATCAATTACTATACCTTTAGAAGTTAATCGCTCCTTAACAGTGAGCCGCAGAAAGTCGCTAATTTCCTCCAGCGTCAAGCCTAATGCTGCTCTTGCCAAGGTTTCTTTATCTTCAGTGGTGAGAGATACGGTAAAAGTTACCTCTTGCTCACTGGCAGATTCTTGCAAATATAGCAAATATGATTCTAAGTGGTCTTGAATTTGCTCAATGCTGGGTAAAGGAACTTCACAGCAAGGAATTAGTCTCAGCAGGGATTCGTGCAATTGAATGTTTTGACCTAAAAACACAATTCGCTTTTCAGTCGGTTTGAGGCGATGGTACAAATTTTTTACTCTGGTGAGGACTTCCCAACTCAATTGCAGGGAGTTTTTACCGACAAAAGGGTGAACATCTCCCAGGATGAAAACCCCATTACCGCCGAAATTGTTGATGTACTCGAACACATATATTAAAGGGTCTACGTTATGAGGCTTTTTATACGTCTCGACTGATTTGAACACCAGTCCACCGTCGTCAGCAATTAGACATTGCTCCAAGCCGGAAACTCCCAAATTCCAGAAGTACACAGGACTGTTAAGTTTGTCCATCACTTCAGTAGTTAACCACTGAATGATAGTGGCTTCTTCGGGGGACAGAACATCTATTGCCACGATGGGTATTTGAGAGTCAATGGTGGTAATCAGGTTTGATAGTTTCATTGTTGTGAATTTTGATCGGGTACGGGAGAAAGTTTTTCGTGAGTGGTAACAAGATGCACGACTACTTCGTAAACTTCGGCATCGCCGTTAAACACTTCAGCAACTCCAGAAGAATTTGGATGAGCAATGGCGCAAATTAGGGCATTGACTAAAGCGCAAAGTCCCTCCGCATTTCCTTTGATAATTACTGGTTCCCGCGCTCCTTTTGAGGGGTAAATATGCAGCATCGGATAATCTTCAGGTAGTTCGCTCATAGAAAAATTGTGCGGGGGAATTTCCCTCGTCCCCCATTGAATGTTTAATGGTGGAATTGCACCCTTGTTTAGGTGAGGAACAGGCAGGATGGGGAGGACACGAAGACAAGCAGGAATTATTAAAGAAGTCTCTTCCTATCTCCCTTGTCATCATTAGGACTTACGCAAAAACTCTCTGAAACTCTTATTTCTCCGTGTCCTCTGCGTCCTCTGCGGTTTGATTTTCCCTTACCAGTGCGTAAGTCCTGATCATTTACTGGTACAGTTTTTGTTGATGAGTAATCGTGCTACGAAGCTGTGGCTGAGATTCTGGTTTGTAAGTGCGATCGCCTTGCACTATACCCAGAGCTTCCTCAAAGGGTTGGGTTGCTTCTAGGCACGACAAACCCTCAAATCCCTCGGCTTCTATTTTCACTTCACCTGTAGCAGTGTCAAAATGTATCAAGATTGCCCGTTCCATAAATTATCTCCGAACTTGTTGAATTTGCTGGTGTGCTGAAAATGCAAGGCGCAGAGTATGTACCTGACCGTTGGTTTCTTCTGTGATGGTGCATTCTCCTAGATGTTCTTGTAACTGGGCTGCTTTAGCGCGAACCATCTTCTTGCCATAGGCTTGTATTAGGGTGTGAGAAAAGAAGTTTTCTCCTAGTCGGGGTACAGTTTCATAGGCATCATGGATGAGTTGATACACCCCTGCCTCTTGATCCCACCTAAACCCGATATCTGCGCGGACACTTAAACTACGACCAGGGACAACAATCTCAGCACTTTGTCCTTGGGAGTCGTCGTAATAACCTCTCAGGGATTGTGGTTTTTCATAAACTTGGACAGTAAGCTGCAAATCTTGTAAAGCTTGTACTAAACATTCACGGTTAGTTAGTTTTGTGGTGACAGTTGAAAAATGTGACATTTCCTACCTCTAAATACTGTGGACTGGTAAATTAATGCGAACAGTGGTGATAGACAAGGAAGCAAAAAGTTCCTTCCCCTCTTAGTTCCGTAGCAAGCTTGGGAAGTGTGGGCGTATTGTCTTCCTCTACAACCCACACCTAGTTTTCGATCAAGGACGATACAGACACGTTCTTGATTGTTTTTTCTAGCGAAGTTTGAGAGACATCGCTGTAGCTCTGGTTAAGCCCATGCCCTCATCACTTGCTAATCGTTGAAGATGGCGTTGTTCATCCAGAAGCTTGGAGCAAATTTCATCCATTTTTTCTTGTAACTGAGAACGCCCTTGTGAATCCAGCTTTTTGGCATCCACAGAAGCGTTTTCGAGAACATTTTCTAGATGAGCCATCATTTGTCCAAGGCTGCTACCTGCTTCAAAACTGGCGTTAGCCAAAAGCATTTGGACTTTTTTGAAATGGCGTTCCATCTTCTTCTTGAAGTTGACTGGCTTGCGTCCTGGTTCCCAATTGCTCAAATCTTCGAGCAACTGGGCTGCTAGTTGTTCACCGAGAGCGATCGCTGATTCCCTCAGTGTTTGTTCTAAATTTCTGTCATACTGTTCGATAAACCGAGTTATTTGCCCTAAGCATTCAGCTTGTTTCTCTGACAATTGTTCACTGATGGCGGGAATAATGACAGGACGACCAATTACTACTTGTAAATAGTCCTCTAGTTCCTCTAAACAGGGAAAAGCTTTGGCTAAGTTCTGCTTAACTTCTTGTTGTTGTTCTACAGATAACTGCCAAGCATTGAGTGAGAGAAATTTGTCAATACGTTCTTGATAGTCTGTGTACCCCTTTTCATACTCTTCTTTCAGTTGAGTGCGTAAAACAGGTGCAATATTATCTCGAATTCCGATTAGTTGATTCCAGACCAAGGGCGCTAAGTCTATAGAACAAATCCAATCACCATTGTCATAATTCATCCATTCTTGGACTGAAGCAATTTCTTGCCTTAATTGGTTTGCTGCTTCGTCTAAAGCTTTGAAAACTTTGATGCCCTTTAAACCAACTTCTGAGGTTGTAACCTTCACTAAGTCAGATTCTTGTTCATCTTGAGAATATTTAAGAACATCTGTCCATTTTGGAGCATTACTTTTGGTTGTCTTCTTTAACTGAATCTTGAAACGTATGCGAGTTTTATTCAACTTAGAGATGTTATATCTTTCAACAACAGCGTCTTTTAGAAAGGTTTCGCTTGAATTTGTAATCACTGATTATACCACATTTACTAGGAATAATAATGTTTTCTCACCTCAGTACAGTAAAGCGTCAGCTTTACCTGTTCGCCACTAAATTGGGCTATAATTTTATTCATTCAACTCATTTCAGTGCTTACGAAATCTATATAAATACGATTTATTTTGAAAAAGTACTAAGAATTAAAAGCCGTTTTTATCGTAGTTTTATCGGAATATTGTTCAAAAAGAATACAGAATATCTATAATTAGTAAGTAGTTATTAAAACTGTCAAATTTTTAATCGGATATTATCTATTTTGATTTCCTAATATAGCAATCATATTTAATCTGTGAAAATCACAAGGCACAGAACCCCAACTTATCTAATAAATCGGGGTTCTCAGTGTTCACGAATGATTAATCGGAATTTTGTGTCGAGATTGCTATACACAATTATTACCGGATAACTAATATCCGTTGTCTAGCCCGTGAGCTAGAAACATAGTACAAACGATTAAACTCTCTAATCTTTGCCAGTACTGCCTTACTGTCATCTCCTCGTTCTGGATAAAGTCGCTTACTCAAATCTTGACCATCAATACCCGCTTCTAAGAAAGTGCTACCTTGGCTATTGTGAACAGTTAATGCAAAGCAGTTTCTGATGTTGGCAAACTGCTCTGAATGTTTGTAGTACTGCTTCCACAGAAAGGGATTACGCTTGGCACTTTTGAGTAAACGTTTGGTTTCTTGGTCAAATTGTTTTTGCTCATCTTCCTGCAAAACATAGAACTGACGCACAATCCCCTCATCTGTCTCTACCTTCAACCTCCAAGTATCATAGTTGTTGTAACGATCTCCAAAGACATCTAAAACAGTAAATTCTGTAGATGTAGAAAGAATCGTAGTTTTACCATCAGGAGCCATCACAGGATCTCTGGTGATTAATCTCTCTCCTGGAATAAACCGATTGATATTTTCACCATATAAATGAGTGCGAATCTGCTGATTGTAAAAGTCAACTTGAGTATTAGTCCATGACAAAATTCGGAAACAATCTGGGTTTTGAGCAAATTCTCTCTTCATCTTTTTGCAGGCATAATGCAGCAAAGTTTGACGTTTAACCATCAGCGCCCCATTACTTTTATCAGGTAAATATTTGGCATAAGGCTCAAAAGGAAACTTGCTCTTGGTAACTGCATAACGAGAAGCAGTGACAAACTCTAGCAAAGGACTACCAGTTCCTTGACGCACAACTTGAGTCAATACTGCTTTATCTGGCACTTGAAAACTAGGGGATTTTCCTTCATTAACTGGATTTAACTGTGCTGGGTCGCCCATGAGAATAATTTTGATTTTTGTCCAGGTGGATGATTGGTTAGCAACATCCTCAATCCAGCGCCAGAGTTGTTTGCCAATCATGGAACATTCATCAATAAAGACAACATCAAATAGATTGATGTAAGAAGGCCCTGTTTGGTCAAGTACTTTCTCTTTACCTCTAGTTACCATACCCAGTCCTAACAACTGGTGAATGGTGAAGAATTCTACCCCTGTTACGCCATTTTCTGCCGCCATGCGTTGCAGCACACCTACAGCTTTATTAGTGGGTGCACTCAGTACAACTCGCTTACCCGCAGCGACAAGAACTTTAACTAGTTGGAAAACAATAGTTGACTTGCCAGTTCCGGCATAGCCAACCAGCAGAAATAAAGCAGTCATCACGGTTGGCTGTATAAATGTCCACATTGCATCTAAAGCTTTTTGCTGCTGCTGAGTGAGTTGAAATGGAAAAGAACCTGTTGCAGCGAAAGTAGGAAGTGTTTGGATCATCATCGCTTCGCTAATTCTATTAATTGATCCACTCAATGCAGCGATAGCTGTTGGTTTTGCTTCTCCGAAAAACAACACTCCTTCTGGTTTGAGGAATATGTTTCCATATTCATTCGGCATCATCGGCAATCAATATATTTATAGCAGTGGTCAGGCAGCTTAGGACATTCGCAAATCGGAAGAGAGCGGCTGTTACAGCTATATACAGATATCTGTAGCTATCTATAGCAGACTTGTTCTAACCTGACTTTTCCCGTTAAGTCGTGAAACAACGAAATAGCAAGGGTTTCACATGATATCTTATTCTCAACAACTTTATTTTAATGATAATTAATCACGAGAGAATAGGGCTTTAGGCTAGGGCTATAGTAAGCGATCGCTCCATCAAGGAGATACCGGGAAAAGTCAGATTTAGCACATAGTATACCACTGCTCAATCATTTTTCGGTAAAATTATCTTAACCTCTCACCGATAGTCCTACACCATCACTCAAGAGCGATCGCTTTCTTCTAACTGAGGGTTTCAGTTTCATCAACGACAAATAGTCTACCTGCCTGACGAATAGCTTCGGGTTTGTGAATTTGCAGAAACCTTAACACTCCGATGCCCAGCAATAGCCAAATTAAGACGACAACTGGTGCTAAGTGAAGCGGTGCTGGCGGAGGGGGATAAAGAGTGCCAACTAGAACACCACTAATCGTAATTATCGAGAGCCAAGGTAGCAGAACATAACGCAACCAAGCAAAGCGAATAGTAGAGTTTTGCTCCAACCGAGCGCGGCGTTTTGTCGAGAAATATCGAAAACACGCCAAACTAGTCAATCCGTAGATCGCTAGGGCAGCGAGCGTTAAGACTGTACCTAGAAAGCCAAATGCCTGAATCGGTGTCCACAGTATTCCCAACCCCAGCCCCACAAACGCAGAACTGCCACACAACCCGAGAATGGCATTTGTCGGTGTGCGATAGGTGGGATGAATGTGCATCAACCAACGGGGAAATAGTTCTTCTCGACTTATGGCATAGACAATCCGAGCAGCAGCGTTGAGAAAGGCAACGGCACAGGCATATCCAGCCATAATTCCGGCAAAATCAATCAATAAGGCAAACCCATTCCCCCAAACGTGACGCGCAATCGTATCGAAGGGGGCAGCATCTTGGGCAAAGGCTGCCATGTTATGAATGCCATATCCCACCGTTGCCACATATGACATCAGCACATAGAACACACCGACTAAAACTAGGGTGATCGCCGTCGCTTTCGGAATTGACTGTCGGGGGTTTTTAACTTCTTCACCCAACGTGGTTGCGGATTCAAACCCGACGAAACTGAGGATGGACAAAATGACACCGGCAACCAGGTTACTCTGCTGTGGTAAGAGCGTCAGCGTGAAGGGTAAGAGCGTCAGTTGTCCGGTTTTGCCAGCTTGTATGAACACTATGAGCGCGAGCAACAGACAAACGCCGAGTTCAAACATCAATAGCGTCAGATCCAATTGCAGCGAGAAGCGAATGCCGCGATAACACACTGCCCCCACGATCAAAGCGAACAAGCAATACCATAATGTCCAGTTTAGGTGTACGCCGAACCAGTGCAGCAAGAGTTCTTGAAAATTCGCACTCATTACTAGAAAGACAAAGGCAATAGCTACACCAAAGGAAATTAAACTCAACCAGCCAGCGAGAAAGCCCCAGCGCACTCCTAATCCTTGAGTCACAAAGGTATACAACGAGCCACTCGTGGGAAACTCGGCTGCAAGTATGCTGATTTGATCGGCAACCAGCAGAGCCACCCCAAAACCAATGATGTAACACAACGGCATCGCTGCACCGACGAGTCCCGCTTGTGGAATAGTATTAAAAAAGATGGCACCCACCGGAGACATCGCAGCGACTGCCATAACGACCGCATGGCGCAATTGCAGCGTATTGCGTTGCAGCTTTGGGGATTCGTTTGAAGAATTTGTAGCAGGTGTCATATCCAAGGGTGATTTTTTGCTGATACTGCTTATCATCCATCAATAGAAAAATGAGCGCAACTTCTTGTTTGAATTCTGTGATTAGACGACACCAATCTCAAATAAGCATTGTTGTCGTGTACCACGGTATTTGACCATCCGTGAGAACGGATGCTGCATCACCGACTTTTCAAACATCCTCTGAGATAATTTACCTGATTCTCAGTAAAATACTTGGAAAATATTATCGTTCTTCCTCTGAGATAAAAATGACAGAACTACTTAATTTCAAAGGCGCTAATTCATCTAGCGATCGCCAATTGCAGATAATTGATTTGAGTGATACGCTGCAAAATGACAAGGATTGGGCCCCCTGGTGGGCACGCAATGTTGTCACTTATCAGGGACATAAGTTTGGACGGTTTGCTATTTGGCTACTATTTGGAATTACGCCAAAATATCTTCGTGGCAAATTAGGTTGGGCTAATGAAACGATCAAGCTATCGACTCACGGCACAACTCACATGGATGCACCGTGGCATTATGCACCAACTTCTGAGGGTAAGCAGGCCAAGACAATCGATCAGATTCCATTGGAGTGGTGTTACAGTGATGGTGTTGTTTTAGATATGCGACACAAGTCAGATGGTTCTGCCATTACAGTGCAGGATGTTGAGTTAGCCTTAGAAAAGATTAATTACCAGCTCAAACCATTTGATATTGTATTAATCCAAACTGGGAACGATAGACGACTGGGAACGCCAGAATATTTTACTCACGGATGTGGTGTTAGTGCCCAAGCAACTCATTGGCTAATTGATAAAGGTATCAAAGTTATGGGTATTGACTCCTGGGGCTGGGACGTACCATTAAGAGTCCAAGCAAAAGAGGCGAAAGAAAGTGGCAGAGATGATATTTTCTGGGCAGCTCATTTTGTGGGGATCGATAAAGAATACTGTCAATTGGAACGCCTAGCTAATTTAAATCAATTGCCGTCTTATGGGTTCAAGGTTGCAGCCTTTCCCTTGAAAATTAAAGATGCCTCTGCCGGGCCATCGCGGGTAGTAGGCATTATCGAAAATTAACCACCCCATGAAACTACTGACGTTTATTCTGACTTCTGACCCGCAGGCAATTCCCCTGTTGGGTTTGCTCGTTGATAATGACCAGACTGTGGTAAGTTTGCAAGCAGGCAGACAGGTAATGTCTGAGGACATTGCGCCTTTTTTAGTTGATATGCAGGCTTTTTTGGATGGCGGAGAAGTAGCCCGCGAAGCATCTGCAAAAATCCGAGATTTTGTTTCTACTCAACGCCCAGCAGGAACTACTCACCCATTGAGTGATGTGATATTACTCTCTCCCGTACCGCGACCGCGTTCTATTCGTGATTGTATGGTGTTTGAAAAGCACCTCATTCAAGCAACTCGGACTGTGGTTAGGTGGCGATCGCCATTCCTTGCCAATGTAGATGCTTGGGTAGAAAAATGGCGAGGGAAACCTTTATTCAGTGTGCCTGATGTTTGGTACAAGTCCCCAGTTTATTATAAAGGTAATCCCTTCAGTGTTGTCGGGACAGATGCAAAAGTATACTGGCCTACCTATACAAAAAAACTTGACTACGAATTAGAGATCGGGATCTTTATCGGTAAAACAGGGCGTAATATCACTGTTGAAGAAGCACATAAATATATAGGTGGCTACACGATTTACAACGATTTCAGCGCCCGTGACATCCAAATACAGGAAATGGGAGGACGCTTAGGGCCAGCTAAGGCAAAGGATTTTGATACAGGTAACGCTATTGGCCCCTATCTAGTCACTCCAGATGAAGTTACAAATCCATATAATCTAGCGATGAGTGCCAGTATTAACGCCGAAGAGTGGTCAAGAGGCAACAGTAGTGAAATGCATTTTTCTTTTGAGGAAATAATTGCTTACATTTCCCAAGATGAAACATTATACCCAGGTGAATTTATTGGTTCTGGTACAGTGGGTAATGGTTGTGGATTAGAGTTAAACCGATGGTTGCAGCGAGGAGATGTCGTAGAGCTGAAGGTGCAAGGTTTAGGCATATTAAGGAATGTAATTGTATAAATAGACCGACTCGTAATTAGCCGTTCAGATAAAGTATAAAATATGTGGTGTCAAATAATAAGTTTTAAACGGTAGAACAATATGGAAAATAATCAAGAATATCATATGTCCTCAGATGAATTTCGTCATTGGGGATATAAAACTATTGATTGGATAGCTAATTATTTAGAAACAGTAGAGCAACTGCCTGTTTTATCTCCAGTTGAACCTGGAGACATTAGAGCCAAACTACCAGAAACATTCCCGGTAAAAGGAGAGTCTTTTGCAGACATTTTACAAGATTTAGATGAAATCATCGTACCAGGATTGACTAATTGGCAGTCTCCAAACTTTTTTGCTTTCTTTCCTACAGGTATTTCTGCACCATCAATTTTAGGAGAATTAGTCAGTGCAGGACTTGGAGTTCAAGGAATGTTATGGGCAACTTCTCCAGCTTGTACTGAGTTAGAAACTCATGTTCTAGACCTGAGGGGGTGACATGCAGCCCACATTGCAGATTGTATAAAGGTTTGACCAAATTATGGTAGAAAAAGATAGGTCAATCATTGTCAAGAAGACCTATCTATTGAAAATGTTACCTCCATTGTATCAAAAGAACCTAGAAAATCAACTCTCAGAGTCCCAATTATTGTTTTTAAACCTGCTGATTAATGTACTACAAGATATTAAAGAAGTTAGTCTAGAGAAAATAGCAAATGCCTTACCTATACCAATATTATTTGAAAGTAGACGCAAGAAAATTCAAAGATTCTTATCGCTGCCAATACTCAATATTCAGGAAATTTGGTTTCCGATAATACAAACCTGGCTAACTCAAAATTTTCCGGAGAATCAAAGAATTTATTTGGTAATTGATCGGACTAAATGGCAGCGAAAAAATTTGATAATGATTAGTTTAATTTATGACAAAAGGGCTATCCCAATATATTGGGAATTTTTACCTAGATTGGGAAATAGTAATTTTGAGGAGCAATCAAAAATATTCTCTCGATTACTAGGATTATTCAAAAGATATCAGCCTGTTGTATTAGGTGATAGAGAATTTTGCTCTGTAAAGTTGGCCAACTGGCTCAGGGAGCAAAAAGTACAGTTTTGTTTGAGATTGAAAAAGAATGAATTTATTCAAAATGAAGATGAAATTTGGCACTCCCTTGATAGCTTAGGTTTAAAACCGGGTGTTTCTTTATTTTTACAAAATATCAAGGTTACAAAAGCTCAGAAGATTGCAGGTTTCAACCTAGCTGGTAAATGGCAGCGCGAACTGAAAGGATGGTCAACAGAAGAAGGGTGGTTTATCTTAACAAATTTAACCGACCTTACCTCGGCTATCAATGCTTATAAAAAACGTTTTGATATTGAGCGGAGTCGGAGACACTCCGCCTCCGAGAAATGTTTCGAGACTTTAAAAGTGGTGGCTACAAATTAGAAGATACAAATGTTTCCGGTGAACGCTTGATATCGATGATTTTAATAATATCTTTTGCTTATAGTATGTCCACCTTTCAAGGGCAAAAAATTAAGCGTATTGGTGTACAAAAATATATTGGTAGAGTCAAAGAATATGGACGAGTGACCAGGAGACATAGCAGTTTTTATGTCGGTTTATATAGTCAAACCTGGGTAAGTTTCATAGATAATTGTTGGTGTATTGTTCAAAAATTAATGAGATTAAACCGCAATAAGATTGAGTATTATTTACGAGGTATGAGGGCTATGGAGCTTATTCTATCTACGTTTTAGCTTTCATGTCGCCCCCTCAGGTTCTAGACTGGTTAATAGATATGTTGAAACTTCCCTCGCAGTTTAAATCTTCGACCACAGGAGGAGGAGTAATTCAAGACTCAGCCAGTAGTGCTTCTTTAGTAGCTTTGATAGCAGCTAGAGAACAGTTAAAAGCAGATATTAATCAACTGGTTGTGTACACTTCTACTCAAGCACACTTGGATGCTCTCAAAGCGACTTGTCTAATTTTTTCTTTCTTTAGCAATTTGTCGATTCCATTCCGTGATATTTGTCAATTCTAAAAGTTTTTTAACATTCAGATGATTTAGTTAAATCTGGAGTTGCACATATATATTTTTCGATGAACGTAAACATCCCCAATCTTCAAATTATTGCTACTCGGAAATCCTACTTGAATTCTTGTCATTACAAATTTTCGCGCCCCCTAAGCCATACATTAGACCTAGTAAATCTGACTACGCATTAATACGTATTTAAATATACCAAATATTTGATTATACTGAAAATAGTTTTTAGCGTAGGCGTGGCCCACCGTAGACATCGCTCGTTTTTTTATCCGGCTTCACAAAATCCTGTTGCTCCCATCTCTATGTTATTTATCAAACAAAAATACCTGCCCTACGCGATTGCATTTTTCAGTGTGGGAGTAACCTTGCTAGTAAAGCTGGGATTAGAGAATGTAACTGGAATCACAAGTTCTTTCAGCTTGTGGCTGATTGCTATTTCTATAAATACTTGGTACGGTAGCATCACTTCAGGATTGGCATCAGTGTTTTTGGCTGCTTTAGCTAATCATTACTTTTTTACAAACCCATCTTCTACTCTCGATAGTCTGGAATTTGTATTATTTGTTATCGAGGGTCTATTAATCAGTGCGCTAACTGCTAACTTCCAGTCAAGCAAACAGCAGTCAGATAGTGACAAAACAGAAGCCCGAATCAATCTAAAAGATTTATTACAGAGTCAGCGTTCACTTCGTCAAGGTGAAGAACTATACCGAACATTAACCCAAAATATACCCAATGGAGTAGTTTTTCTCTTTGATCGAGATATGCGCTTTATGGGTGTTGAAGGCACAGAACTGCAAATTTTTGGTTTAGCAAAAGAAGAGTTCCAAGGTAAAACGCTGCACGAAACTGTTCTCCCTGAGACTTACGAACTGATAGAACCAGCTTACCGTAGTACCTTACAGGGTACCCCAATGTGTATTGAAATCCCTTATAAAAATCAAGTTTATCTAATACAAACTTTTCCAGTCAAAGATGAAAATAGCAAAATTCTGACGGGCTTGGCAATCTTCCAAAACGTCACGAACCGCAAACAAGCAGAAGCAAAAATTATCAAGTTGAACCAAGCTTTAAATCGACGAGTTAAAGAACTACAAACTTTGTTAGAGGTGATTCCAACTGGCATTGGCATTGCAGAAGATCCAGAATGCCGAACTATTCGAGTTAATCCGGCTCTTGCCAAACTGCTGGGCATACCTGTTGACGCAAATGCCTCTCTCAGCGCTCCTAATGATGAACGTCCAACTAACTTTAAAGTTTACCAGTCAGGCAGAGAACTAGCTCCAGAAGAACTAGCTATGCAATATGCTACCACTCATGGTGTGGAAATACTGGATTCTGAGATTGAGGTGGTTCGTAATGATGGTGTGAGAATTAATCTGTCGCAATATGCTGCCCCTTTATTTGATGAAGATGGAAAAATGCGGGGGTGTGTAAGTATATTTCTAGATATTACCCAGCGCAACCAGGCAGAAAGAAAATTGCAAGCTGCTAGAGATCAGTTGCAGACTGTACTGGAGGCTGTACCTGGAATTGTATCTTGGGTCAGTTCCGATTTGTGCTATCTAGGTGTCAACAAGCACTTAGCGGATAGTTTTAATTTGTCTCCCGAAGCTTTTGTTGGTCAGGATATTGGTTTTTTGGCTAGTGGTAATGGGTTTCGTGAGTTCGTGCAAAATTTCTTTGCTGGAGATCAATCTGAAGCATTATATGAGTTGAAATCGATAAGCGCAGATCGTAGCTATTTAATTGTGGCTCAAAAATATGACCAGAACAGAGCCGCATTTTTAATCGGCATTGATATCACTGAACAAAAGCGTGTAGAGGAAGAACTGAGACAAAAGACTGAGGAACTGGCAGAAATAAATCGAGTCAAGGATGAATTCGTCGCTGTCTTGTCTCATGAGTTACGTACTCCCATGCATAATCTCCACGGCTGGGCGCAACTATTGCTAACTGAACATGAGATGGATGAAGCACTGAAAATTGAGGGACTGGAAACGATTGAGCGGAATGCCCGTCTACAAGTTCGCTTAATTGACGATTTGTTGGATCTGGCTAGGATGCAGAAGGGCGAGATGAATTTGGAAATCAAACCTGTTGACTTAGCAAGTGTAATTCGGTCAGCAGCAGATACTATTCGATTGTCAGCCGAAACAAAGGGCATTCAAATTCAGTTACATCTTGATGCTGCTGTGTCTAATGTTTTAGGTGATGCCATTCGTTTACAACAAGTGGTTTGGAATTTGCTTTCAAATGCAATCAAGTTTAGTTCCAAGAATGAAAGTGTAGAGGTGAGGTTGGAACAAGTTGAGTCTCAAGCTCAGATTACTGTTATTGATCGAGGGAGGGGCATAGAAGCAGAATTTATACCATTCGTCTTTGAACGGTTTAGTCAGCGTGATGCTTCCACTACTCGTTCTGCTGGTGGATTGGGGTTAGGACTTGCGATCGCTCTCACAATTGTAGAACTCCACAATGGCAATATCACAGCAGCCAGTGCGGGATTCGGCAAGGGTTCGACATTCACGGTGAGGCTACCTATCGTTAAAATGACAGGGCAGTTAAGCAATGATGAACTAGTAGTAGGAGAATTGCTGCATGGCAATAAGGAAATTGCCCAATTGCAGAACTTGTGCATTCTAGTTGTGGATGACGATGCAGATGCTCGGATGTTAATGCAGACCGTTCTTCAGAGCGCCGGGGCTGATGTATTAGTGGCAGCATCAGTAAAAGAAGCATTGGCACTTTTAGAACAGCAATCGCCCGCTCTACTGATTAGTGATATCAGTATGCCAGATGAGGATGGCTTTACCTTAATTCATCAGGTTCGCTCCCGCACTATAGAGCAAGGGGGACAAATTCCAGCGATCGCTCTCACTGCTTTTGCTGAAGCCAAAAATGAGCAACGTATTTTAAAAGCAGGGTTTAAACTTTTTATTGCTAAGCCAATTGAGCCAATGGAACTTGTGGACAAGATCATTGAGGTATTAAAAACTTGATCAACAGTATAGCAATCACCTGACGGCATTCGTGGTGAGTTAACTGAAACTCACGGTTATTGCAGCGAATGGTAATGTGATAACAGTATCCTGGTTTGATCTCACGGGGTTTTCTGGACATCTTTCAGCTAGCGAGTGAGGTATTCTTGCTTGAATACCCCACTGATTACCTTACTATTCCTGTCAAATATCGCCTGACTAGCATGGTAGTATTTGGCGGGGAAAGTCATGGTGTGTAAGATGGCAATAGAACTGTATCCATCATCCTTTCGTTGCGACTGTGGGCATCAATCGGATTTCTTTGAGAATACCGTCTCTGATATGAAAAACATGAGCATCCGTAAACGAGTCACTTTAGGAGACTCTGAAGATAACGAACACAGAATTGTTTTTTTCAAGAGTAAGGCAATAGAGATTATTTGTCCCCAACTCGGAACCTGCACAATAACCGACTCACAGTAACGGGCTTTAGAGATGAGTCACCACGCCTCACTGTCAGAACTCGATGCCCTCTTCGCCTCCCTCCACCATTGAGCCTTGAGATGATAATTGTAAGATGAGTGCCATGCTGACAGAATTTACCCTCGCCAGCTTCAAAAGCTACAGTACAAGTGGTACCCTGAGCCTGTCGAAGGGCCGCTTACCCCTTGGATCGCTAACCGTACTAATCGGAGCCAATGCCGCAGGTAAAAGTAATGCCCTTGAAGGTCTGCGCTTTCTGTCATGGCTGGCACAAGGACAAAAACTTTCTAGCATTCAATATGCAGTAAATAGTGCAGAGCGCGTTGTACGCGGTCGAGTAAATGACTTGTGCCATCGGGGAGAGTCAAATTTTACCATCGGTTGCCGTTTAGACTACCCAGACTGGAACCAACTCGATATAACCCTGAATGTGCGTGACGGAGAACTACACATCAGTAGTGAGCGAATCGTTGGCTCGACAAGTCAAGTGCCGCTATATGACCTAGATCAGCCTTCTCAAGGAGTAGAGACTGATGTTGGTGTCGCATATAACAACTTTACAAAAGGGAAGAACAAACCACGAGTAACGTGCAGCGATCAGATGGCTATATTCGTGCAATTAGACACCCCTGCCCATTTTGATGCAAAGTACCCCATATCCCAAAAGATAATTCCTGATACCGTCCGCGAATATCAACGAATTTTAAAGAACATCCTGTTTCTAGATCCCGTCCCCGCCAGAATGCGCGAGTACAGCTTCAAATCTGATAAGCGATTACAAGAAGATGGTACCAATCTTTCCAGCGTCCTGTATCGCTTGTGGGAAAACAACCCCGACAATCAACAGGCAATTCTGAACTTTATCCAAAGTCTACCAGAACAGGCTATAGATGGGCTAGATTTTCTTTTCGGTCCACGGGATGAAGTCATGGTGCGGTTAGCGGAAACCTTTGGCAATAACCGTCGCTATTGTGAGGCAGCATTATTATCCGATGGCACTTTGCGGGTATTGGCTATAACTGCTGCTATGCTATCGGCTACCGAAGGTAGTTTAGTCGTCATCGAGGAAATCGACAACGGCGTTCATCCCAACCGTGCCAAGCATTTACTCACCAGTATCCGGGATATTGCCGAGCGGCGGAAGTTACGAGTGCTGCTTTCTACCCACAATCCAGCCCTAATGGATGCCTTACCCGATGCGGCTCTCGGTGATGTAGTGTTTTGTTTCCGAGATCCAGAGTCAGGAGATAGCCGCCTTGTACGGCTTGGGGATATGTACGATTTCCCAAGTCTGATATCTCAGGGGCCGCTCGGTCAACTGGTAACTGCTGGGGTAGTGGATCGGTTCGTCAAGTCGCCGCACACACCAGAAGATAGAAAACAGCAAGCTATGGAATGGCTGTCTCGTTTGCAGGAGTACAGCAATGAGTAGTATCTGCCTAATAGATACCAGCATATTCCTCGAAATACTGAACGTTCCCAACTATAATCAGCATAGAGCATCAGTTCTCGAAGATTTTCAGACCTATGCTCAATCTGGCTGTACTTTTTTGTTGCCTATGGCGACGATACTTGAAACAGGCAACCACATTGCCCAGAACGGCGATGGCACAATGCGAAGGAAAACTGCCCTACGTTTTGTTAAAGAAGTTAAAGAGGCATTCACAGGCGTAGCTCCCTGGAGACCTACTACATTCCCGAACACCGCAGAGATATTGGAGTGGATTGACCAGTTCCCGGATCTGGCTGGCAAAAACAAAGCTCCTAATAAGCAAGAAGGAACCAGTTTCGGTGATTTTAGCATCATTCAGGAATTTCATAAGTCCTGTAATCTCTTTCAAATGAGTGAAGTGTTTATCTGGTCATTAGACAGCGATTTACAGAATTATCACCAAAGGGGAAAATGACAATACTTAGCATCAGCATCCAGATTAGGGCGAACGCATATTGTCATTAAGAAGCCTGTGTTCTCAACAAATTCTCAAATAACCGCATTAAGCAATGCTTACTGACTTATCACTCAGTTGGCTTTTTGACCGTCGCTATCTCCCTGCTTCAAAATTATTGCATTAATTAATTTTTCTATTTTCAAATTCTGAATTATGTGAATTTAGTAAAAAGAAATGTATTTTAACCAGTGCATAATGCATCACCTCTAGCGTTGCTGTCCTAGTCTGAGTAGGCGGTCATTTAAGGCGATTCTTCCTAATTCAGAAATAACCTCAACTGGAACACCAACAGATGTAGCTGCTTCTTTTATTGTGACTCTGGTATTTCGCAACAGGTCTAAAACTTGCTGCATTTTAAGAACAACTGGATCGCTTTTGTTGGTGTAACCCCGATTAATAGCAATTCTCAGCCCGGTTTCAATATCATCTACTCTCGCTCTGCGATTTTTATCTATTAATAGTGTCTGCTGTCCAGCGATCGCGCTACTTTCAGAAGCCGCTCCGCGTCTTGGCGCAGTGCCAGAGACAATGCCTTCTCTACGAGAGGCTCCGCCAACGGCAACGTCTTCTGGTGCGTCCGCTACGCGTAGCTTGCTTCCCTGTAGGGGTACGACGAACGCATTTGCAATCTGAATACCAACATACGCAGTGTTTCTACGCACTGGAACGATATCAAAGTTGTAGAGTCGCTTTTGTCCCGTTTTGTCTACAGTTTGGACAAGTAAGTTAGTAATGGCAGTGGTGGTAGCCCCTGGAAACTTTAGCGGTTGGATTGCCCTCAGAAAGATGGTTGTAGCGCGTCCGCTTTTTAAATCTGTATCTGTGGTGTAGACCAGTTGTGAAGGATCTGCTACCAAAATGTAGGCGATCGCCTCGTCGGTTTGAGTGAAGCTAATGGGCGTAGCACGTCCTGGAGTAATTTGAACCTGAATTCTGTTATTTGCAGCCATATCCCGTTCAATCAAGCGATATGCAGGAGTTTGTGCTTGTGCCTGTACAACAGGCGCTGTCAGACTGAGCAGTAATGTGCTAGTGCCGATGATAAGAGTAGCAAATTGTTTCATCGTTCAACTTTCAAAAAACTATTGACGACAACCGAGACTTCTGTACCTTCAGGTAAAAACTGGATATTTGGACGTTGTAGTAATTCCTGTACTGCTTGGTCAGAGCGCCTAGACAGACGTTCACTGACTGGACTAAAAAAGCCTTCTAGCGCCGCCGCCCAAATCTGAGGATTAGAGTTACTAGTAAGAGTACTTTGGCTAAAAGTGCCACTAGAAACAACAGTGCTAGATTGAGTGCGGGGCTGATTCACTATGCTTCCCACTTTACCCAAACTACTGAGTAATCCAACTAACAAATCTTGTTGGGCAATATCTGTCCCCACATCATTCAGCTTTTTAGCAATTAACGGTTGCTGTCCTCGACCACGAATTAGCAAAGTCTCAGCCGGAATAGTTTCCTGTTTGACTGTGCCTTGGGAGTCAGGGTAAATAAGCGCGATCGCACTAGCAGATACCAAGTTATTCTTTTTACCTACTGCCACTATTTTCGTTACTAAAACAGTACCAGCCGGGAGTGCCACTGTGCCATCTGTGGCTGTGAGAGGTTTGGTTAACTCGATAGCAAAGCGATCGCTCTTATTATTGCCTCCCTGATCCCAAATCATCGGCATGATAATTCTACCTGTGGCAGATGTACCCAGCGCTACCTCTTTAGTTTCATTGACATTGAGATTGGTTGTAGCTACAGGGGTGCGATTGAGGATACCTACCATTCCTGGAGTCAAGTTATCAGTTTTACTGTCAGTGCTTTTGGAGCCAATTAAAACTGTTTGAATACCAGGGTCTTCGGGAGTGGAAATGGATGTCCTAGCTGTTGGTTTCGAGCCTGTTGGAGTTTGAGTGTTAACAGCAACTTCTGACTGAGTTTCAGCTACTTTAGAGTTACCGATTTGCGACTGTCCCAGGCTAGCTAGTTGGCTCCACTGCTGGAAAGGATCGACATTACTTTCAGGCTGTCGTATTGGTGGTGAAGCTTGATAACTTACAGGATTGGGAGAAATATACCGCACTACTGGAGGCGCAGGTTGAGAAATTCTGACAGGAGTTATTGGTGTTATGCGTGATGCAGGAGTTGTGCGCGGTGAAAAAGTCTGAGGAGATGGCGTTGGTTTGGGTTTATTTTGTAAGGTTGGACTTGGGGATTTAGCAGCAACAGGTTCCACTTTCAGTTGTTGCCGTTGGTCTTGAAAGGCTAATCTGCTTTTCAGTTCGGCAGATTCATCTAAAACTGGTTCGCCTTTTGGAGATGTAGTAGGAGTTTGAACTACTTGTTTGACAGGAGGTTTCGGTTGGAGAAATCCAAACCAGATCAGTGCTACAGAGCCAATAACCATTCCCACTAAGGCAACTACTGAACCTAGTCGAACACTAGGTTTTTCTGCTAACGGTCGCTCTACCGCTCCTTCTGCATCTTGTTTCAAGCGATATTCTTCGGAAATGACCTGATTTGCGGTAGGGTTATAACCTGCCAACAACTGCTCCTCTTCAGGGCTGATATCATCATCAGCGACCAAAGTGGCTTGGTTAGAGCGATGATTGCCGTTAGTACTGTTGAATTCCGGCGAAGAATCACCAGAGTTTTCATTTAGGTAGTCAAATTCATGGTTTTGATTTGAATTGGTCATAATTCTACCCTTTTCCTTTAACGCCGTTGCTGAGAATTGAACTCAACCATTTTGGTAATTTGCAGTCCAGACGATCGCACTTCATAAATTTTCTGTTCTACCAGAGGGGCCTCTTTACCTAAAGGAGATCGGGGAATCTCCACTGCTTGGACGGTAAAGGTGCGGTTAAAAGGAATACGCTCATCTCTACCAGTAGTACGGTCAACTAAGATGCGGGTAGCAATGATGTCTATTTCCCATTCCCCAGGTCGTACTGCTCTCGGTTCTGACAGATAGGAAATAATGGTGGTGCTACGCAGTTGACCTGAAAAGAAGCTAGTAGGAACTAATTCGGCAATCTTCGGTAGAGAAGCTTTGGCAAATTCCGGTTCTAGCAGCAGGGAAGCAAACCAAGTATTTGTGGGAATGCGCCCATTTCTACCAACTTGAATGCCTTGGTCTGGTTGATTAGTACCAGTGAGTTTGTCATCCCAGTTAAATGTTAGGGTTGTCCAGTCACTAACTACCTTTTGAATTACAGCTGGATAGCGCCAGTTGCGGTCTTGCTCGGAAATGTAGATTGTCTCGCCATTTACTAACTGGGCAAAGGTCGTCTTGCGATCGGCGATTTTATTGACCCTGAAAGCGGTGAATAGAGTCAAAAAAAATATCAAACCGTTAAATGCAGTTAGGCAGATAAAGCAAACAGCTAGGAGGTTTTTGGCTTCTGGAAGCAATGGAGCTTGAAGTCGTTTAATTTGCAGAGTCATACCAAATTGGCATAGGTAGTATTGTTTGAGAATCCTGGAACAGCCTTGTGTTAAAGGTTTTTAATCTAAAATCTAAAATCCAAAATTGGTATTACCCCCTGCGGAGTAGAGCAATACTGGTTGCAGTTCCAATGGCACTGCTAAAAATATCGGTTAAGCCTTTGACATTGGCAGAAATGCCGTTATAGATTGCCATTCCCCCACCTCCAGCTATCAATACCGCCAAAACTGGTGCAAAGATGCTCAGGAAACATAAAAATGCTACATCAGATGCTAATTCAGCACCCGACTTCACCAGCACGACGGCTGCTAAACCTACTAAAATGTTGTAACCAAGTTGAACACCAAACAAGGAAATAAACCCTGTCAGCCACGCCCAAATAGGACGACCTTGTAATGGCAGCAAAGATAAACCAACTGCGATCGGTGCAAATAATGCTGTTAGCAACAGAGCAGCTTCCAAAATATTTACAAAGCCCCATTGCAGGGCATACAGGATAAAGCGAATGATGGGAATGGCAGTATCTCGAAACACACTACCTGGATCATTGGCAAACTGAACAGCAGTACCGATTTGACCAGGTAAAGTTCTATTCCAGAGAAAACTACCAAAATCTCGTAGTGGTTGGAGTGGAGATTTAGCTTGCTCTTCAGCTTTGGTAACAATTGCCTGTGCCTGGGCTTGCTTTGAGTTCCAGCATTCAACTAACTCTGTACCGACTTTTCCTTGACATTCGCTATAGAGGTTTTCTAGCTGTTGTCTAGCGATACTGCTAATTGCCACATTGGTAATAGCATCTCGAAATGTTAGTTCACCAACTTGAAGCTGAAGAACGCTTTGCACTTGGTTGTAAGCGAAGCCTCGGATAACAGTAATTGTCTTCGCCAGCATATTGCCGTTGGCCCCCAAGAAAATCATAATCACGATGGGCCAAACAAAGATTGATGCCAGTTCTGACCATGATTGCTTTTCAATGATTTCCTTGCCAGTAGTCAGCGCCACAAATAAGATGCTGGCGGCTCCCAAGGTGATGCCCAATTTAATCAAGCCAATCCATAATGCCGAACCGAGCGGATCTAAAGTAACTAGCCAGACGGTATTCCACGACTCAACTGTGGCACGAGAAAGTTCTAAAGAACTGGAGATAATTTCTAGGGCATCGGATTCGCCGCCTGTTACTGGAAATGATTGAGCAATAATGTGGATCATGAGTGTCGAAAGCGTTAGCGATCGCAGCTAAAATTGACAGGACTTACGGATAAGAAATGAGTTTGCGGAGCGTCCCATAAAGCCTGCGGCATAGCTTTGCTTGGGGCACAGCCTCTCGTAGAGAAGGGAATACACGAAGAAATGGAAGGTTTTGCGTAAGTTGTAATTGATTTACAATGTCTAATTAATTACTTAGAACTAGTACAGCACGGCATAAATAAACCAACCATGCCCCTACTCTTAAAACTTGCTACAAAATAGCTAAAAAGGTTGATTAATCAGCTTTTTGACTTTTGACTTCACGGCGGTACTAGCTCTAAGATTCCAATTCGTAGCTACTGCTTGTCAGAACCAAGGGTAATGCCACCAGGCATGATCAATAACCCCGCCTGTTGAGTTGCAGCATTACCTGCGGCAACACTCTTACGGCGATCGGCAGTATTGATCGCTGAAAGTTCCTTGGCTGTTTGAGCGGTTAAGGTGTTACTCAATGCCCTGTCAACGCGTGCTTGCTGGGCTTCAATAAGCATCCGCTCGTTGACGCGACTGGTAAGAGCAGTCTGTTGGGATAGGTTTTGCAAAATCTGTTGGGTGACATCTAAACTTTGGGATTCCTCACCCAAGCTGACGCTTTCTTGAGTATCTTGTTGAGTAGCTTGCTTAATTTGAGCCATCTGACTTTGGGCTGTTTGGCTCAAAGTAGCCTGATTAGCGATCTCTGTGGCAACTGTTCTAGTAGCATATTTACCAAGGTCTTCACGGATACCATAAGAGCTTTGACCATTGGTTTTGTTCTCCAAAGTTTCAGATAGCACGGCACCAGGATCGTTGTTGGCAGAACCGTTCATGATTCCTGCCAAAACTTTGTTTAAATCTGGAATTTGAATTGCACCCAAGGCAGAATTGAGCAAATTGCCAAGAGGATTAAATAGGTCATTTTGAGCGAAATTTTTGACATCTCCCACAAAATCATTGATTTGAGATGCTGTGTCTGAGGTGAAAATACTACCAGTAGTTTTGTTACTAACAGCAGCAGCTACTGGATCTTGACCGTTGTCTTGAGTGCGAGCAAGGGCTGGACTGGCGATAGAACCAAGTGACAAAATTAGAATCGGTGCTATCAATCTGATAAAGGTAAGTTTAGATTTCATGATTCACCTTCCTTAATGCAGTTTTTAGATATATCAACTTGCAATCAGGCTACTTTCAGCCTGTTGGCCATCGTTATTCTCTGGGCGATCGCTTTCTCCTTGCAGAGATGCTCCGCTTTGGTTAAGCCTGTCCGCAGGACTTACGGCTGGGCGTAACCAATCGCGCAATACTGGGGTTTGATCTATCTCTTTGCCAATATGCTTAAACCCTTTGTTTTCCTTCAAAGCAGGAATGTAAGCATCGGTAAACGCTCTCAGTCCTAACAGGTTGCCTTTAGCGGTATCTGGATACTGAGCCATCACCCGTTCTCGTGCTTCCCGTTCATCCTGGTTATTGGCAACACTGGCCAGCATCATTTCTCCAGGGTAAAAGCGGGTACGCCAGAATCTACCACCTGTTTCTACTAGCCAGCAAGAATAAAGGTCGCTGGTACGGGGCAAAAATGCTTCAGTTGCATTCTGACTGATAATATTGATGGGATAGCTCAGATACTGTTGGAAAGAAGCAATACCGCTACTGGTAATACGTCCGGTAATCCGGTAGGTCATGTTCTGCATAATTTGAGCGCCTGTTGAACACTCGCAAATGGTATCCGGGTCTTGGGACAACAGCAGAACAGCAATGCCTTCTTTCCTTCCCGTGGCACAGGTTTCGCCTATGATCTGGGCAAAGCCATCTTTACGTAAAAGCACTGAAAGCTCATCGCCAATAAACAAACTCTTGGGATGGGATAAGGCATTACGGATACAAGCACTATGGGCGTTAATTGCCATCAAGTAAGCATCCTGTTCGTTACTCAATCCACTGAGAGCAAAGAATTTAATCGCCGGAACTGGGGAAAAAGTGCTGGGACGAGCGATCGCTTTGCCTAACCTAGATGCTAGTAAAGCGCTAACCTGATTTTGGATTTGGTTAAGTGCCTGTCGGTCAATCTCTTCAAAGGATCTCAGATTGAGACGTTCTCTAGTACAGAACTTGACGAAATCTGGTAGCGTGGGTATCTGCTGCCATTCTGGTGAAAGCCAGCCCATCTCAAAGGCTTGGTTGTAGCGAGTAATAATTTCTGGGTCTTTTAGAAATACGTCCAAAGCTTTGACTAGCAAGGCATCAACCCGTTGAGCTAAATGTGGGTTTTCGACTTTACCCATAGCGATCGCTGTTAATGCTTTGCGAATAAAGTCCTTCCAAGATTCCATGCGCCGTTCCCGTTCTGACTTGTCGAACCGTCGTAAATCTGGCGGTTCCAGTAGGTTACTGCTGCCACTGGAAATATCGTAATATGCTCCTTGTTCCCCCAAAAGCTCAATTGCCGTTTTGAAAGTGCTGTTACCACTGGCAGAGATATCCATACCAACAACGGGAATATTGTTCGCTAATGCCTCTAAAGCAAAACGCCATCCCAAAACGCTCTTTCCTGAGCCGGAAGTACCTGTAATTAGAGCGCGTCCAATCTGTTGATGAAATAAATCCACATAAATAGGCTTGCCACCACGGCTGGTAAGGAATTCCACACCTTGTTTATCGATGTCCTTGGGGACAGTTAGGGGCATAATTCCAGCTACAGTATGGGTATCTAAAGTTATTCTGCGTTCGCTGAGATTACCTCCGTGCAGCAACCATTTGCAGGTAATCGGCAGGGTTTGCAGCCAAATTTCCCAAGCAATATTACGCTCTCGAATGACTTTGGCAGTCTCAAAACTGTTAGCCAATAAGTTGCAAGCGTGGGTTAACTCTTGGGCACTGTGACGATAAACTAGAAATACAGGCGCACAGTGCAACGCTTTCGTGCCTTCATAAAGTCGTCGTTGGGCTTCAAAGGATTCCTCCTGTTTGATTTCCGCTCCAACGTCCCGTCCCTGTCCTTTGGTTATGGCTAAAGTGCGGGCTGTTTTGGATTGTTTTGCCTGACGCGCTAGGTTGTCTTGGATTAAGAAGTCATTGCTGCGGCTGATTTCAATCCAAGCTTCTGTATCGTGGACGTAGCTGGAAGCAAGGATTTTCCAGACCCACTTTAGCTGCTCTTGGGCATTAGACCAACCGACGGGGGGATCTGTTACAACCATGACTCCACAAACCTTGCTTTTACCTGTGAGGTAAACTCGGTCATTATCTCCCCGATGTTCGGGACAAGCGGAACGTCCTTGTTGTCCTTCAATCAGTAATGTACAGATGTGCTTATCGGTGGTTAGGGTTTCTGTTAACTCCAGTCCCGTCTCAGTCTCCTTCAGTGTAATGACTTGGGGAATAGGAGGTGCTGCACCCTCATTAAATCGATTCCAAAGCCACTGCCACAAATCTGTAGCATTGCAAGGTGTTACTTCTAAGCCAATTTTGGTATTGAGCAGCAATTCCCATTGGATAAATCCTTGCTGAAACCCTTGCAGTAATAGCTTTTTGAAAAACTCCTCTTGGTAAATGCGCTTATTCCCTGTAATCAGTTCAACTGCCCAAGAGCCAAATTTCCTGCATTTTTCAATCAGTCCACCCACAAAATCCTTTTGCTGTGAACCAGCTTCATCATCGCTCGTCCAAGTACAGAAGGCAATTTGATTCCAGATTTGGCGAGAACCTGCTTCCTTGAGTTGTTCCACCCGCAATTGCTCGTTGCGAAGCAGCACAGAAACTGGTTTCAAGTGGCAATCGTCTGCTAAGGCAGTAAGCGGGGTTTGGTGTTTGTGCGGTACTCCCTTGGTAGAGCCTGTCTGTAGGGGATATGACTCAGTATCATCACTATAACAGCCTGTACAAAAGGTAATTTTTTCACCGGGGGGTAGTTCTTTCAAACCCTCTTCGATAGAGTGGGCAAATTCGCTGACCTCATTTTCATGGAGTATGTCATGCAGTCCAGCGATGCGAAACCCAAACACGAGTTGATACTGAGAGTTGCCTTTATCCAATAACAGGGCAGCCACTTCACGATCATCTTTCTTAATTTCTGCAATACAGCAGATGTTTACCTCATTTTGGAAGGGCATGAGCTTACTTTTGCCTCCATATTGATTCGGTACAATCAGCGGCTTGAATCGGATTTGCACTTGCGAGTCTGCGTAACGCCGACGTACCCACCAGGGTCGATATTCGGGGATCGGTGAGATGTAAATGCTGTTACTATTGCACCACTCTGTTCCCGGTGGATTACGCCATCGATCTAAAAACTGATGGGGCTGTTTGCCTGTGAGAATCCACCAACTGATAATTAGCCAGAATGAGGTGGCAAAGAACCAACCCATACCCAAACTGAGTAAACCATTGGTGAGAACATAGCAAACTACAATGATGGCAATCCAAGGAAGTAGCTGTTCAGCCGGAATTGGCCCAATGCTGGCTTGTTTGCCTAGAATCCGATTGACTTTGATGAATTCTTGATTGTCTTGTGCCATATTTGTGTAATTCTTTGGTGCTGCATTCTGACGAATGTTTTCTGACTTCTGAATTCTTATTTAATGGGTATAAAATTCAAGTTGGGTTTACCTGATGGCTGATGTTGTTCCTGTGCCATTACCGACAAATATGAAAGTGATAACATCAATGGCAATTACGATGGAGAACGCTAAACCAACTTGAGTAACAATCGGTCGCCAGTCGTTACCTTGCTGTGCTTGGTTATAGGCAAATAGAGAAGCAGCAGCAACCAGTAGCAAGAATGCACCTCGGATGAGGTTGAATGTTAAACCAACAACGTTGGCATCCAAAGTGCTAGTGGAACCGCCTCCGGCTTGGGAACTTTGTTGGGCTAAATTGTTGAAGAAGCTTTCCAACCCGCTTAAGAAAATAGCTTGGGCTGGAGTTGTAAAGGTATCGAGTAAAGCGGTAACAGTGATAATGGCGGCAACAATATGCCAAAAGCGAATTTTTCTACCTAAATACTTTTCTAGAATTGGTACTGTGCGAATTACGTACCCAATACTGAAGAAAACAATGGTGGCACATCCCAAAATAGTGACGAATATGGGTTTGGTAGCTAACAAATAAATTCCAATCACAAGACATAGTAAAATGAAAAGTAAGTCTGTGCGGTTGATTTTCAGGTTTCTCAAGTTGTTTGAAAATTTACGAGATAGCAGCAGTTTTAACTGAGAAATGTGAGATTTTGTGTTGTTCATTTTTCTCTTCTGGGTAAAATTAAACTTGCATTTCTGGTTTGCTGGCTTTTCTTTGAGTTTGTTTCTGACGTTGGCTTGCAGTATCTTTATCAGTCTGGGCTTGGGTAGAGCGAGTTGATTGCTGATTGTCTAGTAGCGCTTCTATCTCACGCAGGGGGATGCTGCACTGCAAAATCTCCGGGGGCTGCCCTGGTACTAAAACGGCATCAAGCACTTGTTCATCGTTACGATTAGGGTTAAATCCTTGAAGTAGCCGTGTATTATTGGGCAGTTTCACGACTTCAAATTCGTACTTGACTTTGCCCTTTTCAGTCCAGGTGAATGTCGGTTCATCGTTGCTGTTAAAATGGTTAGGTAGTTGTTCTTGAAATTTTTGAATTAATGCTTGGGTGCTGGCTTTGAGGGCGTATTCTTCTTTCGACTGTGGCAGTTTGCAAATGCCAGCCTTTTCATCAGGGCTGAGATTGTCTTGTGCGATCGCCCACTGTCCCTGAGTGCGAGTACCAGCAAAGAGTGTTTCAGCTTGGGTATTTTCTAAGGCAATTGCTACCTGCTTGTCCTGTGCTTCCACCCATAAAGTTTTGTTACTGGAAATGGCGATACCTGCTTGGGGAGATTGGTCAAATAACTCACCAGCAACTTTGGCAAACCCCACTAAAGCATCAGCACAGGCAGCTTGTTGTTGCTGTGCTTGGCGTTTCGTCAGATGTTCTAAAATGTCAACGTCTGCTGGTGGCTGGTTAGCAGAGTTAGGTTGGACAATATCTGCATCAGTTTCTGACTCGACAACAGTAGAATTATTCTGTGATGCTGCCATCTGTTTTTCCAATCGGCTAACTACCATTTCTAAACGGTCAAGTCGCTTGGAAAGAACTTTCAGGTAGGCTTCAATTTGGTCAAGCTGTTCGCTAACACTGGCATCCTTATCTAATTCAAATGGTTGAGATTGGTATTTGGGGTCTAGTTTGTCACCAAGATTGTCTACTTTCGAGCCGATTTTGGTAGCAGCTACAGCCAGTGGATTGTCTGTGACTGATTCTTCAGATACAGTTTGAAAATCTTGAGACTTTTGAGACTCCGATGAGTCCGGCTTTGCTTCTTGCAAACGACTGGCTATGTTATCTACTTGGTCATTTTGCCGTTGCAGTTCTTTGAGAATTCGTTCAAGCCGCTTTTCATCAGCCTCGGCTGCTAGCTGTTCCAAAACTCCCTGTCCCACAACAATTCCCAGAGTTCCCAATTGTCCAGCTAGTCCTGCTAAATTCACCCCATTTACTTCTCGTCCATTGGTGGCAGCTGTGGCACTTAAACGCGAAGCTTCGTCTAGAGGTTCTCTGGATTTGGAGTTTTTGGCAGCAGTTTTATTGGTCTTAGCTCTGTCCTGAGTTTTAGGTTGTGTTTTAAGCTGAGACTTACTTTGGGTTTTAGTTGAAGTTTTGGCTTGAGTTTTAGTTTGGGCTGCGCTAACACGACTAACAGATGGCTCGTCTTCTTCACCTAAGTCATCTAGGTCATCAAGTTTGGTGTTGAAATCGTCATTTAATAGGTCGTCCAGTCCGTCGTTTGTATCATCTATTTCTTCATTTTCTTCATCTAAATCGAGCAGGTCATCTTCTAATTCATCATCGAGATCGTCTAGTTCTGTTTCAGCAAAACCGCAAATTTCAGCAATGTTAGAAGGGGTGAAGTAGTTTTCATCTTTGTTGGTAATTCCTTCGAGGTTTTTAATCAGGTACTTGCCACTGGTTCTGTGGTTGGGATCGCTGGTGAGGTAGAAGCGATAGCCTCTAATCTCGTCATCATCCCCGCCTCCAACACAGAGTTCTACTGTGATGGGGGCTTTACCCGATTCCTGGCTGTAGTTTTCTACATAGGCTTTAAAGTCTTCGTGGGACTGGATAGAATCATCTTGAATTGAGGATGCGATCGCTTTATCCAATGTGTTTTCAATATGGCGGAGTTTGCGGCGATCTGTCAGGTTTTCCCATGAGCGATTTTGAGAATTTTGTCTTTGCTTAGGTTTGGTCAGTGTTTTGGTAGCCATAGGTACTCAAAGCTGATTGCCTTAGCAGTTAGCCTAACAAGACTTGATCTGGAAGCAGCTAGACCAAATGGCGATTTATAAGTCGTCCAGTTGGCTAATCTTGACAGTTCGCAGACCCCACGGTTTGCCAATATTTCTGACAGCACTACCGGGAAGATTTATTGGGGTGACGACTCAACCAGAATTAAGGGTCTTGTCCACTTTTGGTGATCATGAAAAGGGGATGCTCTCAGTTGAGCGATCGCTAATTGGTATAGTTACAGAGGGGAAGTCAAGCCTGTCATTTTGGCAGTTAATTTTTTTCGTTCTTTATTTCAGCTAAAACCTTGTCAAGTCTATCGTTCGCGTCCTTAGCAAGTTGAATGCAACGTACACTTGAAACCAAACCTCCAGCAGCAGCAACAGTTCCTTCTGGAATTTTATTTGATAAAATTAGCCCAGCGCCTACAAAGCCAATAAAGAAAGATACTGTGGTAGCAATCAAGGACAGGTTAAAGCTGTAACGTGCTTGGCGCAAGCGTTCTTGGGTAATCGACAGTTCGATTGTGGAATGAGAATTAGGAGTTGGTTCGTTATTCATGGATTGTGCAGAGGATTTCAATTTCATACTTCTGATCTGTTTGGTTTCATCAATGTGCTTTTATCCCCTAGATGACCAAATTGTGAATCATACCCTGACCAAAAATTGTCACTTAAAGGATAAAGTGGCCGAAATTAAAGCATAAAGTGACCGCAAAGCAGAACTGAGTAGGGAAGAGTGTTTAAGAGATTTGAATGCGTTAGCGAAGCTTAACGAAGTTATCGCCGCAGATTGTGTGCAACGGAAAAATAAGCATTCCAGCTTGATTGGAGCGGCCACTTTATCCTTTAAAAACGGCCATCTTATCCTTTAAGTGACAATTACTTTTGAAGTATTTCGTGACCGTTTGGCTAAATTATCGTTCAAATCACAATCAACCGCAGCCAAGTGTTTACGCGTATGACGTTTCTTTTTACCGGAGTAGTTCTGTTTTTGTTATTCAGGATATTGAGGACGGGCAAATCTGTTCTCTGTCCCATCAATCATCACCGTTGGAATCCCAGGGCGGCCGCATCATGTCAATAAGTAAAGCCTATTCTCAATAGAGTTAAAGATAATGTCATTAACTCTTGCTTATTGCGAAAAAATTAGGCGATCGCTTTGGGGCTTAAAAAATAATTAAACGCGAAATCCTGATTTTTTCGTTGGTTCTTAACCTTCGTTGTGATCAAGAGTAATTTAGATGCGTTTGCCCTGGTTGGAATCCTGGAAACCGTGACAAAAATGCTTCAATGCTTTCTAGATGGCGTTTCGGTAGTGACATCTTCTCCCCCAAAGTCGTTTATTCGATTGGCTGCAATCGATGCATCCACTCATGTGCCTGGGAACGATGCATATCAAAAAGTAGTCCTGCCACATCAAAGGTTGGCTATCATTAGTGGTTAAAAAATTGATTTTTGCACCACAAAAGCACTAAGGAACAAAGCTAATCCTGTGAAACTTAAATATCCGCAATGATCTGAGGACAGTCAATGTGTTTTCATCGGCTGACTTTTTTTGGCTCACAGGAGTTTCTGGGGTAATATCTTCTGGTTCATAGTCATGCCAATCAAACTAAGGTAGTTTCCTCCTCCTAATGCATTGCAATACATTTCAGTCAAAGTCAAGTATATTGTAGGTTGGATAGAGCGGAGTGCAAAACATTAAGCTTCGCATAGGTGGAATTTTATTGCTCAATTCAACCTACATATAGGACTCATATTTGATTTCTGAAAAACCAAATTGGCTAGAAGCTTCCCATACAAAGGTTTGTTCCTCAGCATACTTAGCAAGATTCAAGTATGATTCCTATAGATATTGATTTTTAGCCTTAACTAAACGGTGTTGAATCATTAGCCATCTATGAGATGCTGATGAATTCATTTTTTTAGTAAAGACTCGATAATTATGGCGGCAGCAAACAAACATATTAGAATAATAGTCAATTTTGACAACAAGTCTGCAATCATAGGTAACAGCATTTGAGTCACACCTCCTAATCCCACAAGACTAGAAAGAACAAAGGTAATCGCCAAGCCAAATACAAACAGTAGCAGGCATTTTAAACATCTTGAAGCTAACCGAAATAAGATGTTGTTTTTGTTTTCTTGTTGAGTCTTCATAATTATGCACTCCAAAAATTTGCTAACTTTTTCTATCAATCACCCCTTAAAATATAAGGCAGGAAAAGTTTGATAAACTTTTCCTGCCTTGTAAAAATCACATTTATCATGGCTAGGGTTTGCACATTTTTGACTGTATTTTCTTTGTCTTGCTATTGGTTAGTCGTCACAACTATACCTACACTTTACTGATTTTTGAGAAGAATATCTAATTATTCAGTTGTTTGGTGATGTTTATTCAATTGTGTTGAGATTTGGTATTCACTTGTAGCGTAATTCGATTTCTTCTCCTCCATCAACCAATTCTGTAAATCCTCGTTATTGATGCAATTCTGTAAATCCTCGTTATTGATGACATATCGATAGTGGGTAGAACCCATGATAGTCACCGCAATTTGACCACGCTTAATTCGTTCGCTTTTGACTTCTATGTGACCGAATCCAGTCTCATGCCAACAAGTAAGAAGAATTACCCGCAGCCGAGTCACAATTCTGTCAACTTCATTCGCTTCGCTAGTTTCTCTGGGCATAGTTATGCAACCTTATGCTACACCAGTGCTAGACTCTCAGTTAAAAATTACAAATGTGTCAACCGTTCAATTGCTGGAAAGAAAGGTGTCACCTTTGTGAACAGGAATCTACCAGGGGATTTGCTTACATGATTGAGTGGGCAGTTTTTAATTGGGTTTTTCCAGGAAACGAGTGTCGTAATCTGTGACAACTGTCTCATGTATAGAACTATCTCATGCCGATCCGATTACTGTCAAGCAGTTAAGTGAGAAATTTTATTTGTATGGCTGTAGTCAAATATGTGAGCAGAGTTTAGATGGCTCAAAGCCTTTTGGCTCAAGGCTCCTTAGCAATCAGAATGTGACTATATTCCACATTCTTCATCAATTGAGTATCTGAAAAAATCAAGATTTCCGTACAAGTGACAAGTGTCACAAAAGGTTTTAGATTGTAAGCTATTCTTAGTCACTAAATCGGATGTTAGGTGGAAAGCCACCAAACGATATGAATCAACAACAGTTGAATGAAACCTTCGATAAACTAACGCCACGTCGCCAAGAGGTGTTGCGTTTAGTTTTGGCTGGGGAGTTAGACGAAGCGATCGCTCAAGTTCTGGTTATTCAGCCAGCGACAGTCAGAAAGTACCTAGAAAGACTATATCGAGCATTTGATGTCACTAAAAAATCCGAATTAGTCACATTATTTGCTAAATACAAACCAGAACTCATCAACGGAACCTCTCATCAGATAGTTCCTGTGGCTGAGAAAAGCTCCTC
This sequence comes from Nostoc sp., assembly GCF_054880495.1. Lineage (NCBI taxonomy): Bacteria > Bacillati > Cyanobacteriota > Cyanophyceae > Nostocales > Nostocaceae > Nostoc > Nostoc sp. The sequence goes on along the minus strand of NZ_JBTYKD010000104.1, from coordinate 20,807 downwards.
TAACAGTAAACAAGATTTAGGAGAAGCACCGGATACTGTAACTTTTTACGGGCGTACTGAGGAATTAGCTACTCTCCGACAATGGATCATCAACGAACGGTGTCGGATTGTGGGGTTGCTGGGAATGGGTGGACTGGGAAAAACCGCTTTATCTGTGAAATTGGCTACACAATTAAAGTCAGATTTTGATTATATTATCTGGCGTAGTCTCCGAGAGGCTCCCAAGTTAGAGATAATACTGAATGGGATCATTAAATTTTTGTCGAATCAAGAAGAAATTAATACTACAGGTAATATTCATGAAAAAATCACACGTCTGCTGGAGCACTTGAGGTCTTCCCGTTGTTTATTAATTTTAGATAATTTTGAATCAATCCTGGCGGATGGCTCCCATGCAGAAGAATACCGTGATGAATATCAAGACTATAGTATTTTAATTCAGCGGATCGGCGAATTACATCACCAAAGTTGTTTAGTATTCACAAGTCGGGTCAAACCGAAAAAAATTGCTATGCAAGAAGGGGAAAGCTTGCTAATTTGTTATTTACAACTCCAAGGTTTAAAAGATTTAGAAGTAATGAAAATCTTGGAGGCTAAAAAACTTACTGGTACAGACGAGGAAATACAAAAACTAGTAAGATTATACAGTGGTAATCCTTTAGCCTTAAAAATAGTCTCTACTTTTATTCAAGATTTATTTAGCGGAAATGTTTCGGAATTTTTATCTCAAGAAATTACCTTGACACCGTTTGTAGGGATAGAAAGTTTATTAGAGCAGCAATTTACCCACCTGACAGAATTAGAACAAGAAATTATGTACTGGTTGGCAATTAATCGAGAGCCAGTATCTACTATAGAGTTATTTGAGGATATTACCGAAAAACCAATATATTTTGATGTGATTAATGCCTTAGAAAACCTGAAACGATGCTCATTAATTGAAGCCGTTGATGGTAAATTTACCCTGCAAAATGTCGTATTAGAATATATGACTGGTATTCTGATTCGGCAGGTAAGTAAAGAGATAAATTCTGGACAGACGCAATTTTTTAATCGATTTGCTTTAGCCAAAGCTACTGCCCAAGACTATGTGAGAAATAACCAGACACAATTAATTATTAAACCAATTGCTAAAAATGTTAATGAGTTAGATACAAAACTAGTTAAATTACTGGAGGAGCAAAAGCAAAAAATTAGGGATTTACCCAAAGGATATCTTGTGGGTAATATTTTAAATCTATTACGCTATCACAACTACAATTTATCTGGGTTTGATTTATCCAATTTCACGGTATGGCAAGCATATTTAAGAGGTGCAGATTTACGTAATGTAAAAGTTGTTAATGCAGACTTAAACAAAACACGGTTTACAGAGTCCTTTGGGATTGTTTTGGCAGTGGCGTATAACTCGCAAAAATCGATGATTGCCTTGGGTGATACTAAAAGTGAAATTCGCCTCAGAGATGCTAAAGGGCACCAACTTTTAACTTTAGAAGGGCATACAAATTGGATTAGGTCAGTGGCTTTTAGTCCTGATGGAGAAATTTTAGTAAGTGGTAGTGATGATAAAACCGTCAGATTATGGAATACCACAACTGGTCAATTTTTGAGACCATTACAAGGACATAAAGAAAGAGTCTGGTCAGTAGCATTTAGCCCAGATGGAAAAACAGTAGCTAGTAGTAGCGAAGATAAAACAGTTAGACTATGGGATATCCATACTGCTGAATGCTGGAAAATTCTTGAAAAACATACTCATTGGGTACGTGGAGTTGCTTTTAGTCCTGATGGCAAAATTTTAGCTAGTGGTAGTAGTGACAGGACAGTAATTTTGTGGAATGCACACACGGGAAATTACATAAGAACTCTGGAAGGACAACATACAGCGCGGGTACGTACAGTTGCCTTTAGTTCTGATGGTAAAATTTTAGCCAGTGGTAGTGATGACCATACTATTAGGCTCTGGGATATTCATAGCGGCAAGTATCTCCAAACTTTAGCAGGACATACCCAAAGAGTGCGATCGCTAGCGTTTAGCCCAGAACCAAATTCTCGCATTTTGGCTAGTGCCAGTGAAGACCATAAGGTAATTTTGTGGGATATTAATGCTAACAAACGCTACCGGACTTTATCAGAACATACAGAAAAAGTTTGGTCTGTGACCTTTACTGATCCTGAAGGTAAAACTTTAATCAGTAGTAGCGATGACAAAACTGTGAAACTTTGGGATGCTCATACAGGTGAATGTCTCAAAACTCTTGAAGGTTACACAGATTGGGCTTGGTCTCTAGTTTTTCATCCCCGTAGTAACATATTAATTAGTGGCAATGACGACAAAACTATTAAACTCTGGAACTTAGATACAGGTGAAAGTAAATCTTTGGCAGGGCATACCAATAGAATACGCGCAGTTGCTTTGAGTCCTGACAGTAGTATGATTGCTAGTGGTAGTGACGACCAAACTATCAGATTATGGGATACTCAAACGGGTCAACATCGCAAAACTTTAGTAGACCATTTTGATCGCATTTTGACTGTGGCTTTTAGTCCAGATAGTCGTTATTTAGCCAGTGGTGGCGATGACAAAATATTAAGAATATGGAATATTCGTACAGGTGAATACCGCCAAACTCAAGAGAATCATAAAAACTGGCTCTGGTCTGTAACTTTTAGTCCAGATAGCAGCATCTTAGCTAGTGGTAGCGAAGACTGCACAATCAAATTGTGGGATGTAGATACAGGTAAATGCCTTAAAACTCTCTTTGGTCATGATGGATGGGTGCGGTCTGTGCGTTTTAGTCCAGATGGTAATACCCTGGTGAGCGGTAGCGAAGACCACACAGTTAAGCTCTGGGATGTAACTACAGGTAAGTGTATCCAAACCTTGAAAGGAGAAACTGGTTGGGTGCGGACTGTGGCTTTTAGCCCTAAAGGTCGTTTTGTCGCAAGTGCGGGGGGAAACTCAATCATTGAAATTTGGGATATCAAAACTGCTAAACTCTACCAAACTTTGACCGGACATCAAGAAAGAATCTGGTCTGTAGTCTTTAGTGCTGATGGTCAAACTCTTGCTAGTAGTAGTGAAGATGGCACGATTATGCTTTGGCATACAGAAACAGGAGAGTTGAAAAAAACACTCAGGTCTCCCAGACTGTGTGAAGGGATGGATATCACAGGTGCAGTGAATCTCACAGAAGCTCAAATTAAAACTCTAAAAACCCTAGGAGCAAAGAAAAACGATGAGTAGAAGGTCTCGAAAAGCGTTGATTGGTATTACAACCAACGGTCGGCAAGAAGCATTACCGTTTTCTTTGCCAAGTGTTTATATAGATGCAGTCCGCGCCGCCGGTGGTACTCCCATATTATTACCACCAGGCGAAACTGACCCGGCGATATTATTAGAGCCTTTGGATGGTTTAATCATCTCTGGAGGTGGAGACATTAACCCTGTGTGGTATGAAGGTTTAGATCACCCCAGCATTTATTCTGTAGATAGCGATCGCGATGCTTTTGAATTGCAATTAGCTAAATATGCTATGCAACATAATTTACCTGTGTTAGGTATCTGCCGGGGTTTACAAATTCTCATCGTTGCTTCTGGCGGTACTCTCATTCCCCACGTCCCAGAGGTTTATGGTAATTCAGTATTACATCGGATAGATCCTGAACCTGGAAAGCGTTTACCCACAGAACATTTAGTCAAAATAAATGCAGAAAGCCGTCTAGCTAATTTTGTTCAGAATACTCACATATCGGTAGTTTCTTGGCATCACCAAGCAGTACACAAAGTCCCAGATGGTTGGCGTGTTGTAGCCTATGCCCCAGAAGATGGGGTAATTGAAGCAGTGGAACATCAACATCACCCTTGGGCAATTGGTGTGCAATGGCATCCAGAGCTTTCAGTTAATGATCCCCATCATCAAAGAATTTTTCAAGCTTTTGTTCAAGCCACATATATTGAACAAAATTTATTAACAGCGTAAAAGGAATTGAAGATTGGGGAAGGTGGGGCCCCCTCTGGGGATAAGGGGCAATGAGGATTGGGTGAAAATTTCTCTCATCTCGCTCATCCCCAAAGTGAAAATTATAGTAAGATGCGCGGGTGAGGATGAATGTCTTGCAATAAATTATCTAATCCAGACCAAAATTGATCTAACGCCATAGCCATCATGTTTGCGCCTTCAATTGTGGAAGTCAATAATTGTGGTGACTTGTTGAGAATAATACTGGTTAATTCTATTGCTTCTTGGGCGTGTCTTTCTTCAATACCTTGGTCAAAACATTCAGTAAAGTATGGCTCTTGTTTAATAAATGGAAAACAATGAGCCAGCGCATTCATTAATGCTTGCATCCAATCATAAGCAAACATTTCAACCACACAGAAAGGACCTAGAGACTGCGGATAAATATTCTGCACTAAAGATACAAAATTGGCAGTAGTAGGGTCTAGGTATTTTTGTAATTCATCCAAACTGCCAAACTCTTCATCTAGGATGGTCAATTTTGCTCCCAAATTAGCAAAAGCTTGACTTAATTGATAATGGTGAATACCACCATTTTGCCAACTATCATCGTCACTAATAATTCTGAGCTTCCGCTCTCTGAGCGCAGGACTATTTAAGTGCGGTATAAAGTAAACCATGACACGAGTTGCATGACAGGCTGCTTGGTATCTGAGGTAAATTTCTCCTAATAAATCGGGAGAACGAAGTTGTTCTGGTGGCAACAGAGCTAGACGAGAGAAGAAAGGATGCTTGGATGGCAGATGTGTTTGGTAAAGCTCATCTAAAACATCTTGAAATATTTGTTCAACATTTTGAGTTTGCATAAGTAGGAAGGTGTAAATAATTAAAGGTTTGCAGTCAGGACAAAGAATTAGTGCATCTTTAAAGTAATTAAGAGAAAAATCTACGTGTTTCGGTATAAATTGCTATTAGGATTTGGGTCAGGGCGATTTTTTTGGTCAAATCATTCAGTAAAATATCCTTGAAATTCTATGGTAATAAAATCCTCAGATATTTTAACAATCGTCTTGTATCTAGTATGTGCCTGAAGGGGCGACAAGCACCTTACATTCCAAGTGGTGCAAAGGTTTGACGAATTATGGAAAAAAAGATAGGTCAATCATTGTCAAGAATATCTATAGCAATCCTAAATCATTCGTGAAAAGTTAGATCCCCGACAACTTTTACGAAGTCGGGGATCTGGACACCGATAATTTTCACAAATCAGATAGGATTGCTATATCTATTGAAAATGTTACCTTGATTGTATGAAATTAACTTAGAAAATCAACTCTCAGAGTGCCAATTTTTGTTTTTAAACCTGCTGATTAATGTTCTACAAGATATTAGAAAGGAAAATTACTATTGCGGTTTCAAAGATAATCGTAAATTTATAAAATTACTTATGTTATTTAGCGCATTTAAATAATCTCCTTTACCACTTTAGTTCAACTCTATATTCTGACTGCTAATATGGTGTCCATTATGTGATAATTCATGTTTTCTGTGAGGTAATCGTTCCCTCTCTAAAATCATCGCTTCTAGCTCACTGGCACGTTCTTCTGAAAATGGAAATATCTCCTCACCCGTCTGTAGATTACCTCGACAAATCGTCCGCTTACCTTCATTTCGGACAATAAAATCACCACTGGGTTGCACATAAGCAGTCCAATGGCTACCTATCTTAAACTGCTCAATTTCATTACTTGCAGATTGATTGGCTTGTCGCTGTTCGTAGGTAGTAGCGATCGCCCCTACCAAATTATCAAACATTTCCTTACGCCAGAGTTCACGGTGAATGGCTCGGAATTGCCCAGCAGTATCTAACTTTGGTTCTGATTCCGATAATGGAACTTCTGGTAGATTGATTGACTCAGGATTAACCTTGAGGATAATACTAGAGCCATCTGGTTGCAAAGTAGCGGCAAATGTAGCACCAATCGGCAGTTTCGGGCTGTCGGGAGCAAAAGTACCTAAATTCTTGCCATCAATCTGTAATATCGGTGTACCGTTGTAACGATAAAACTCTGGATGTGATTCGGGTAACTCAAAAACTCCCACTTCCAAAGTAACGCTGCGCTTTTTCCATTGCTTACTAGCAAAGTTTTCATTGGCGAAGTCATTGTATTTGATACCCAACACTTTAATTTCATCAAACTGAAAATCCTGAAGCTGCTGACATACTTCCTCTGTAAACAGGTTATATGCCAAAGCACCAACACCTGAATCCTGACGTGATGTTGCCCAACTATGATCTGCTGGAGGAATAATTCTCAAATCCTTCGGGATATTCAGTTCATCTAAATCGTTAATGTTTTCGCCAAATTTAGCTGCTAATTTATCAACTACTTTGGGGGACAAGTCTTTCAAAGCAAATTCAATCAGAGGTAATTGAGGATGAATCGTGGCATCAAATTTAATTCCCTTTTGTTCTAAAGATTCTTTCCATTTAATAGCACCTGCACCGAAAGGAACGCTCAAAACATAAATATCCTGTGGTAATGCAACGCTTGGCAGTTCATAATCATGCTCAAACGAAAACGTAATTTCCATCTGTTCTGCCAGCTTTAAACAGTCTTTGCGATGCCGATCTAATTCTGGACGGGTATGTTGTGTGTGCCACAGTGCCGCCGCCCCTTCTCTGCGAGACGCTACGCATTGGCGGAGCTTGTCCGCACGACTTACAAATCGTTCCTCTGAAGTGGGGAATAATTCATCAATTTCCGCCCGATAGCTTTCGTAGAGCTTTCCTAGTTCCTCATTAAAGGCTTCCTTGTCATCTCCCACCCGTTCCTTAATCTCGTCTCTAGCTTGCTGAAACCTTGTTTTCAATTCCTCCGCCCATTCCAAGGCATCTACAGATAGCGTCTCTTTGGGAAATAGGTAGCGAAACTCATGCCTATCTCTACTACGAATGCGTGTTGGTTCCCACAAAGGATTGACTACAACTCTTGCAATCACGTTAATTGAGCCGGGAGCATCCGCAGGCATGGCAAAGGAGCGATAAAGTCGTTCATCTTTCTTAAAGTCAAAGAAGTAACTGGGGTGAGACTCTGACCATTTTTTGGCATCGACAAGTAAATTTTCCCCACCTATTTCCTTGATATCTTCTAATCTTTCTGCACTTTTGGGCGAATCTACCTCAACTTGAAGTGCCTGAAATAGACGGTTTAGTAGCTTCCTTTGTCGTCTGCCAAATCGCTCCACATTCTCACCATTTTGGGGCATCGATGACTGTACACGCCCAATGTTTGTTGCTACCAGCCCGACTTTATTTTGACTGCTGGCAGCAGCAATTTCTGCTAAGTTTTTGTATTTTAAGTTGCCTTGTTCATCTGTAATTTCCGTATACGCCAGCTTAGGGCGTTGTTTAACTGGCTCAAATCGTCCTGGTTCACCTGCGCGGAGAGTTTCTTGAGCAATATTAGGCAGTTTAGTCGCAGGGCTGACCATTAATTGGTCGCCGTCAAAATCGGCTTGGTGGTATTCCTCGGCATCCTTGGGGTGAATCCAAACTACGTTGCGAGTTTTCTTCAATTCTGGGTCGTGGATGTTTTGGTAGAGGCGGATGTTGTCTGAGTTGACGATGGGGTAACGAGTGAGAATGACATCTCCTTCCGGTAGATGGGGTACACAGATTGTGCCACGAGTTAGGCGATCGCATGGCATTGCCATACCCGAATTATGGTTGTATCCTCCCTTAATCGCTAAGTCACGCCATTGATTGGCTATGTAATCGGTAGCAAATTTGCGGAATTTGGGGGTTTCAATCAATTGGCCATATTTATCGCTGCGTAATAGGGAAATCCAGCGAGATTCCTGTGCTTGATTGTTAGCATTACCCTCAATTTCGTTAAAAGCTTCTTCTGACTGCTCTTGCTGCGATCGCTGTTGTTTGTCATATTGTTGGATAATGTATTTTGCCAACACCAAGGGATTACGCTGCAACTCGGCAAGTTCTTTAGCTTTTTCTTCGGTGGGTTTGCTCAAATCTTCTTTGATTGCTTCTTCTGAGTACCAAATGGTAAACTGCCAACTATTATCGTAGCTGGTAGCTTTGGCGTTACCTCGATTACCGATTACCGCTTGGGGAAACTCATAGTTACCGCAGGGTATTAAGTTTTTGAGTTCTGACTTTTTAATGCCTTTAATTGAGGAACGATCCATAATAATGTCATAGCCTTTGACATCAGTCAAATTCGCATCGGGTAGGAAAGTACCTTTGGATAAGAAGCTGGTTTTTGGGCACTGGGAATTATCTGGTTCAGCCCAATTACTCCTCCAGGCAAACCGAAATTGGAATGGACAATTCCCTTCTCCTCCCAATTGTTTGGCAAGTTGGGGCGAAATCTTGCCGTGACAGTCTCCTGTTTTATAATGAGCATACTGTGGATCTTCAAAGTCCACAATTTTGACTCGCAGCCCTGTAAAAGTTTCTGAGCCTTTGTAGCAATTACTAACTAGTAAAGAACCATAGCGGCAGGCAGTATCCGGTTCTGTAGCGAATAAGCGTCTAATTTTTTTATGCAGTGAACCATCAGCAAAGTAATAACTATTGCCAGAACTGAAAGCTAACTTGCGTCGGATTCCATCCTGAAAGGTTCTTTGTCTTAAATGGTTGGCATCTGGATTTTTACTATCAATTTTAACCAGTAGTAGAGATTGTAAATCTTCTGCTTCAAACATCTGTTCGAGCAGAGAATTTTTAATGATTTCTGGTTCAGATAAATATCTACCCTTACCATTGTTATACGACCCATCAAAGATAGGTATGCTCAAACCAGAACCTTCTAAGACTCTAGTGGTTAAATCCATTACCAATCATCTATTAGATAGCTTATCTAGCAAGCATGAGACTCCAATATTCACCTTGGCACGAAATTACACTGGATAAAATCATCCAAGTGGATAATTTACTGATTTCATGGCAGACGGTATTTTATACGGTATTAGCTCTGCTAGCAGACTTCCAAGAAAGTTAAATAGCTGAACAGCGCTTTTAATCGTATTATCATTGTTCCACTGTGTTACTCAAGCTACACAATTTTGAAGCTACCACTAGATTTTATGAATAAAAGAATTCAACGACTAGAAGATGGTTTATTAGTCATGCTTTATGACGATGACCCAGATTCACCAGGAGATGAGTTGATCACTCCTTCTGATGATATATCCCAAGATGAGCATTACCCCGAATATGCTCATCTCAAACCTGGTGAAAGCATAATAATTAAGAAAAATCCTATCAAACCTACATCAGGTTATTATTATCCAAGTGGATATGAAGATTTAGATGAATTCCTCAATAGCGATCCTGGGGCAATTGATCGACTAGGTGATGAAAGTTCAACTACTCGTGGTTGGCGTCCACCTGAACCAGATGAATCTTGGTAAAACTTCCCTTAAGATGCACGCATTAATAAGTTACCTTTTTGAATCACTGAAAGCCTTGATTATCAGTTTTGTTGATAAAGTAGGTAACTTATTTCGCTGCAAATCCTTAAGCTCGATTTTCCAAATTTTTTATGCTGATAACATTTCTGAATAAGCTGTTTGCACAGGTAAATAAACTGTGAAGATACTGCCTTTCCCAACAGTCGATGAAACACAAATATTTCCCTGATGGGCTTCAACAATTTGACGGGACAAATATAATCCTAAACCGTTCCCCCGACGTTGATGCTTGCCCTGTCGAAAGCGATCAAATAAGAGTAATTGTTCTTCTGGATTCATGCCAATACCTGTATCCTCTACTTCAATCGTTACCCCTTGAACAGTGGAATTGAGGCGAACTTCTACTGACCCAGCATCACTGAAGCGAATGGCGTTACCAACTAAGTTAGTCAGCAGTCGGCGTAGTTCCAGGCGATCGCCTCTAACACTAACTAAAGAAGCTTCAGTACCCTTTGTCAAGACAGCTTTGAGAGTTAAATGTTTAACATCAGCCAAAGGCATTAGTTCTTGCACTACCTGCTGACATAATTCCCACAGGTCAACTACAAAGAAATCCAAAGTTTTGCCTCCAGCTTCATACTGGTAAACTTCTAACAAAGTATCGACCATTGACAACAAAGTTTGGTTACTCTGAGCCATTTGTTCTAAAGATTCACGCATTGCTGATAAGGTATTGCCAAAAACACCTCTTTGCAGCAACTTTAGGAATTGGTCAGCAGCTATCAACGGAGTTCGCAGATCGTGAGTGAGGCGGGTCACATAATCTTCCCGTCGTTGACTGAGAAACAGTTGTTCGTTCATACTGTGTTTTAGTCTCAACAAAGCCCGCACCCTGGACAGTAATTCCTTCTTATCTACCGGCTTGCGAATAAATTCGTCTGCACCTGCATCTAAACCTTTGACGACACTTGATTTTTCATACCCTGTCACCAGCAAAATTGGGATAAAAGGTAAGTTTGAGTTGTGCTTAATTTGCTGGGTAACTTCATAGCCATCCATATCCGGCATCACCACATCTAGCAGTACCAAATCGGGAGGAGATTCGGCAATTTTTACCAATGCTTCAGCACCACTGTCGGCTATGGTCACGTTGTATCCCTTCAGCTTCAAAGTGACTTGCAGCAAGCGGAGGCTGTCAGCTGAGTCATCCACCAGCAGAATTTTTTGGTTTTTTTGTTCTGAAGTTATATTCCAAGATAAAGTGTTCTTCATAAAACGCAATTGTTAATCTGCCTATGTGTAAGAGCCAGGATTCTCGGTTAGAGATAAGTTGCATCCTCCTATGGGTGTGATGTGGACACAGGTCAAAATAAACTGTGTTGCTTTCAGTCTAACTTCAGTACTTTTATATTTTTTTATACTTTGGGAAGATTTTTTCAGAGAATTTTCAGATTAAACCACGTCCATTTTGAACACTGGAGCTTTTTCAACAGCTAGTTGAGATATGTAGCCGATGATATATCAACTTTTCAGCCAATACTGTAAAAATTACTGGTTTCAACCTGGACGAGGTTTAATAACATTGAAATGCCGCTTTGTATCTCAACAGCCACATTTTGGCTGAATAGCTAAAATTTTTCGTCCAATGGAGTAATCCTTTGCTTAAAACCATATTCGACAATTAGAAAAGTATAGTTACCAAGCTGCTGAGGTGAATGATGGGAGATATTCGAGTGGTAATTATTGAAGACCACAGCTTAACGCGGATTGGGATGCGTAGTTCTCTCAACGAGCAAGAAGGTATTCAAGTCGTGGGTGATGAAGCTACAGCGTCCAATGGGTTGAAACTGCTCCAAAGCACAAAACCAGACATAGCAATCATCGATATTGGCTTGCCGGACAGAGACGGGATATGGCTGGTGCAGCAGTTTCGGGAATCTCTGACGCCGGAAACAGCAGTACAGACTAAAGTCATGATGCTCACTTCCTTTGCCAAAGAACAGATGGTACTGGCAGCGTTTGCAGCCGGGGCAGACTCTTACTGTGTGAAGACAATTAAATTCGAGTTGTTGTTGGAAGCGCTGCATATCACCCATGAAGGTCAGTCGTGGATTGATCCAGCGATCGCTCGTATTGTTCTCAAGCATACTCGTCAAGGAGCGGCGGCGGTAAAACCGAATGCTACTCAGACGGTAGCGATTTCTGCAATTGACCCAGAGCAAGCAAGCATTCTGCAAGCAGATCCATTGACAAATCGGGAACTGCAAGTCTTGGAGTTAATTGTCCAAGGCTATAGCAATAACGAGATTGCCCAGAAACTCTATCTCAGCCTGGGAAGTGTAAAAGTATATGTGCGTGGGGTTTTGAACAAGCTTTGTGCAAGCGATCGCACTCAAGCAGCTGTATTGGCGTTGCGGGCTGGTTTACTTAATTAAAGTCACTGTACAGAAGCAACTGTACAGTGCTTGGTTATTAACTTGAGAGAGGAGCGATGTCTACGACGGTCACTGAGCTTTGTCGTACCACTTGCCTACGGCACGCTCCGCGAACGTGGAAGCAAGCTACGCGCAACGTCTCGTAGAGAAGTGCGGGCTACGCCTACGCACAGGAATGACCCAGTAGAATCGCCTGCATAATACCAACTTGCGTTGTATACAGGGATTTTCCGCTACCACTCTCTAAGTCGAAATAAGTAGCAAATCGTCGTAGTTTCCCCGCCGTCAGTTGCAGCAAATAATCAAATGCTTCCGCAGCAACTCGCTGGTTAATGCTCAAGGACTGGCTATTGAGCAAAGCCATTTGTTCACATGACAAGTTGTTGTCTGCCAACTCTTCTGGTTGTGAAACCAGTAGATCAGGTTGCTGTATAGTTGGCGCAGGTAAGCGAAAGCAGCCTAAAGCCTGGAAATAATAGTCATTGGGGTTAGTAGACAGATGAGAACCTAATAGTACCTGACCACTACGCTTGGAGTTACCGCAATCCAAATGCCAAATGTGAGGCGCAGGGCGATGAGTGTTGTGCTGAAGTACTTGGGTAATTGACTCTCTGGCTTTGGCATTATCTACGCAAGCAGTCACAACAATTAGGGTATTGTAACTGGGGACAATCCATTCGGGTTGGAAGGGTTGAGCGATCGCTGTAACTTCCATCTTCCAAGCCAGGGAGTAGCGCAGCGCCAGGGTTTTGGCTTTGTTGAGTCCGATTTCTGCATCACAGAAGCACTGGCGGAAAACGTTAGCTGACTCAACATGATCCGGGTCAACAAAGTAGAGTTTCACCTGTTTACCTTGCTGAGAAAGAACTCTGCCTAACCGAACCAAAGAAGGAGCCAACCAAGAACCAGTGCCGCCGCACCCAACTAGCCACAGTTCTATCTTCGAGTAGTTGACAGTCAGGACAGGAGAAGCATTTGCCAAATCAAGATTTAGCTCCATAGTACGGTTGGTTAAGTTGATAAAGGTATTGGTGAGGGGACAAGCATTTGCTAAATTGAAATTCACCTCCATAGCTTCTCCATCACATTTACAGGCGGTACATCGGTACTGTAGAATTTGCAGCCAGATGAAAGTGAGACATCAACCATAAAAAAGTCTGGGTCAATGTCAAACACTGCTCTAGCAGGTACATCCCAACAGTGGCGAAACAGTCCAACCCGTAATTTAATCTCTGGTTTCAGGGTATTAACTCTACCTAGTACTCCATAAATGCGAAAGCCAGATTCGTCAGCATTATCGGTGGTAGAGAAAAAGGCAGGTAAGGAACCGTGGGAATGGATATCTACAGCCGCTTTCTGGTGGGAAGAGTCACTGCCAGAATGAGTTGGCTGGCAGCTAGTTGGAGTTTGAATTTGCTCTGGGACTTGTAAATCCCAGCCTGCATCAGTACATTGGAGATGAAAGAGAATTTCATGAAATTGATTGCCAGCTTGATAACTCGACCGCCACATTTCCAGTAGTAGCGGTTTGGGAATTAAGGGAGTGACTTTGAGATAAGGTGTTAGGTGAGGTAGCCCTTTGATAGTTTGGGAACACAAGCAAATAGGCATTAATACCTCTATGCCAGGACGAATGGCTCTAGCAAAGATGCCATTTCCGGCATAAAGGTACTCTAATCCACTACTGGTGTGTGTTGGTAGAGATGAAGTTGTGACAATTTTGTAACCAATAATGCCTTCAAGCAATGGGTTCATCGAGGATTTCCTGCACAAGCATAGCGACACTTTTCTGATTGCCGATAGGCACAAGGTCAGATACAGGATAGGTTGCACGTCTGCATCTTTTGTGCAGTTTTAGAAGTTGGTGGCGAACATCCTTACGGTATTTTTGTGATTTACTTATTGTTAAGTGGTTAGTGAAAATACTGGAAATAAACAAATTCCAAGCATAGTTAATTGATAGACTATTAGCAGCAGGTGGTTCGTTCACTCCCCAGCAAACCTGTCCAGAACTGTAGACATTTGGTAGTGGCACATGAAAGGCTGACGCTTGAGGGGTAAACTCCTGTTCTTGAATTGCCCAAACCCAATACTTTAATCCCTTGCCCACAAACACCATTGCAGGTAGCGGAACGATTAAAGAACCAAGTTCATCGCAATTGATTCTATGAGTGGCTGGTGGGATAAATTTTACCAAATATGTGTCTGTACTGCCCGTACCCCAGCGCACAATTCCTGGTTCCATCCAACCAGTATCAATTGGTTCGTTGCTAAAAGCAATTCTCAGGGCTGCCGGTGAGATACATTTGTAAATATGAGCATCGGCAATTTCTTTGTCTCGGTGATGGAAGATGTAAATGCCATCCAAAAACAGCAATTCTGCTTGAATTACTGGAGATTTTCGGGGAGGTTCTGCCAAAATTGCTCGTAGAATCTCGCTGGATAGAATTGCTGCGGATGTAACGTCGATTAACGTGGTTTCAATGCTTGTTTCCATAGTTGTAGTAGAATCTGAGCATGAGGTTTTAAGTCTGCTTCTAGCCAATCAATTAAGTTGGCTGCACAGTTCAGCATCCGGGTGGCTTGCTGCCATTTTCTAGTGAGCAAATCAATAGATGCTTTTGACCAAGGTAGAGAGGTGCAGTCAGGTTGGTAGTAATAATCGTCTGCGTACTCGTCCAACCAAAGGTTTTTAGTTTCATGGTCTAGCAGCTTTAAAGTTAAAGGCAGAAACTTTAAAGGATTATCTAAGTGATGACACTGCCGTTTCAGTTTTTTGTGGTCAATTTTGTCTGGGTGGTCGATGTCAGTGTACGTAATTTCGTAAATTGCAAATTCACTATCAAACCAATCGCTACCTTCTGGGTGTATGTCATCAAGCCAACGGCGACTGTCATGGCTAAAGGGTAAAAGTAGTTGCCAACCATCTTTGAGATGTTCAATTTCTCCATCCATTGTCCAGTCAATACCCATTGGGGTAATAGGAATGCTGTGCAATCTTTGTTCGTAGGCTGTTTCTACAGTCCAGTGGGATAACGGAAACAGATGAGTGTAAATCAGTACAATGAATTCCAGTTCTCTGGGACTATGGCAATCTACATCTGTCGGTGGGTAAATAGCGGCTTGGCTGGCTTTCCATTCGGTGGGAAAGTAGTGCTGATACAGTGCTAGTAAGGAGTAGAGGTTGAGTTGGGTTTCCAGATAATCGAGTGATTCCGTGGCATCTAAGGTAAATTGGCACTGATAAAGACTATAAATTGCCTCTGCCATACTGAGGGGTACGAGGTGAGACATATTTTAGTGCAACTCGTTATTATGGGGGCCGGAATTGAAGAACAAAAAGACAGAGGTAGGTGTGGGGTCTACTTCAATCGAAATGCAAACTGCTATAATGTGGACAATAATTTATCCCTCAAGTCAATTTCCAACCCCTTTTGTCAGCACTCAAAAACCTTCAGGGATAACGCTAGATGTGGGAGTGCAGGCTGTTAGGGATTTTAGGGTTTGGTTGAGTAACTGAGAAAATTCTGTCCCAGCTGCGATCGCCTCTTCAATCTGGACTGATACCTGTCCTGCATTTTGCCAGTCAATTCCAGTGATGATCTGACGTTGACGCATTTGGTAGCACATTTGGACTGCGGGGTTGATTTCTTCAGGAGCCATTATCAAGCAATCTAGAGAAGAAGTACCTTTTTTACCGGGCTTCTTGATGATGTGAATGGGTTCTCCTGGTTTCCGCTCAATGTCTGCGTTTGCCAGTTCAGCGCAAAGAGGAGTGAAGGCATCCCGTAGTAATTGGTCATTAATGGCGATCGCTTCTGGAATCCAGTGTTGTTGACCTTCGTAGATAACAAGTAATTTGTTACTATCTGTAGTATTCATGGCATTTAAAACAGTGATATTTGCGTAGTATTACTAGCTGGTTTAGTAGTATCTGAGCTAGCAGTTTCAGTGCGAACTGGAGTTTGGGCAGTGGGCGGTTTATTGGTTTTGACAACTTTAGTCTGGGCTATATTCCGGCGAATTTGGCGATTAGGAAAATCGGCTTTGAGTTCGTCCAGTAGTTGAACAATTGCAGGTGGTAAATCACCGAGTTCTTCCTGATTGAGCATGGTAACTACAGGGAAATCACCGTGACTGCTGGCAGCAATCATTACAGGTCTATCTCCTGTTTGTTGTGTAGGTAGTAGGGTGATAACGATTTGAACTTTACATTGCTCGAAAATAAATGGTTCTAGTTGATTTACCTTGTTGATAGCAGATGTTTCTATGTCATCGTCGTCTAACTGGTGAGAGTCGATTTCATCTTTGCCGTAGCTATTTTCATCACTTACTGGTTCTAAAAGTTGTAAAAAGTTAGGTTTACCTGCACGCAAGCGTTCCCTGTCAAATAGCAATCCTAGAGCTTGGAATTGTTCTTCAGCAGTGGTTTTTCCCTGTTGTTCTGAAATGTAAGATTTTAAGGTTTCAGATGTAATAGTGAGGTTGGCTTTGACAATGGCCTGTTCTGGTGTTAGCCATTTTGTAGTCATAGCTTTTTTAGCCTTGTTAACTGGTGTGCAAGCAGTTGTGGCGGTAGCCAGAAGTAGAAACTGTTTTTGAGAGTAGGTACTGCTAGACTAAAACATATCCCCTTTGCTTTTCTCGACTGAGCCATGTCCACGGTAATTGCCCAATCCCTGACTCTGGAGGAGTTTCTCAAGCTACCAGAAACAAAGCCTGCAAGCATTTACATTAATGGTGAGATTATCACCAAGCCAATGCCAAAAGGGAAGCATAGCCGATTACAGTTAAGGCTGTGCAACAGTATTAATGATGTTGCCGAAAGCCTTCATGTTGCTTATGCCTTTCCAGAACTGCGCTGTAGTTTTGGTATCCGCTCAATAGTACCTGATGTAGCGGTTTTCAACTGGTCACGTATTCCCTTTGCTGCTGATGGGGAGGCACCCAATGATTTTCTGCTTTCTCCAGACTGGACAATTGAAATTCTTTCTCCCGAACAAAGTTCAAATCGAGTTACAGGCAATATTCTCTATTGCTTAGATCATGGTTGCCAATTAGGTTGGTTGATAGATCCAGAAGATCGTTCTATTTTGGTCTTCCGTCCAAATCAACAACCAGAACTTTTACAGGGTGATGAGCGTTTGCCAGTGTTAGCCGGGATAGACTTGGAGTTAACTGTAGCTCAGGTGTTTGGTTGGCTAAAAATGAGCAGTTAGAGAAACAGATGAAATACTATTTATTTTAGAAACCAGGCTTAATTCAGTTACGTTTGAACATATTTGACTTTCATAGTGCCAACGTACTTAAGTCTTAAAAAAGAGTTATAATTAGCAGCCAACTAAACAGTAAAATTCATGCTGTTGGCTGATAAATTAGTTAAAGCTATTGCTAAGTTAAAAGCGAGTCTTTGAAGTCTTGAATTGCTGTTGCTGTCAAAGCATAGATAACTCGGCGCTTACGCTGGATGTGAGTGCCATCTACAGGAATACCTTTCTTCCAAGCAGCAATGATAGCTTTCTTGTCTGCTGAGTAAACAGTCTTTTCTCTGCGGTATTTTGGAGACAATTGTTCTGCATCTATCAGCACCTCACAACTTGGCGGATTTTCTTGAATTGTGATGCGAAGTGAATTACCAATCATTTGCTCAGGTAGAATTCCTGCGGCGGTTTGTTCTAAAATAGTTTCATCTAATTTTTGTCGCCAGCGTTCTAGTCTTAACAGTGCTGATTGATGTACAGCTTTTAGATGTTCTAGTCGTTGCTTAATAGCCGCTATTTCAGCATCCAGTTGTAATGCCAGTTCTGCTTGGATATCAACAACTTCTTCCTGAACTTCCTGAGTTTCCCAAATAGCGGTGATGATAGCAGCTTCTTCTTCAGTAGTCTGGCAATTGGTTAGTTGTTCCCAGAGATGAGCAGCAGTTTGGGAAAGTCCTGCTAAGGATTGTTGAGCGAGTGCTAAATTCATGATTACCACTCCTCACAAGTTTCGTAGTATTCATATTCAGCTTCAATTTGTTCTAAGATAGCTATAGTGCCTGAATCTAAATTAGTATTGAAAGATAAATTGGAAGCAATTTCTTGTTTAGGTTGAAGATTTTGATGAGCAGCAGTAGTTGAGTCAAGTGAAGTTGTCAGTGTTTGCATAAATGTTGCTTGCTTAATGCTAGAAACCGTGGCGCGATAGCGCGTCTGGAGAGCAACCGCAGCAAGTTTATCTGTCAATGGCTAGGATTCCAAACCCTCACACAAATACCCGAAAAAGTTTAATTTATTAGTGTTCATTAAGATGGATATTCTTTTATTATTATTGACGTAGATCATCAATAGGTGGATGCCAACCTGCTGTTAACCAAAGTTGACGGGAATTTAGAATAAACCCATCATCATGGTTTTGATCATTAAAATCAAAACGACTGCAAGTTGCACGACCTATAGGAGTTGTTCCAATGATATTTAACCCATTTTTTGTCCAGATAAAATGCTCTGACCAATTTTGATTTCTCGGATTAAATAATGGAACTTCTGTTTGTGTTTCTGGATCAATCCCAGTTGTAAAATTATACCGCCTTTGATTACAACGATGACAAGCTAAAGCCAAATTATTGAGATCGTCTGATCCTCCTAAAGATTGAGGAATAATGTGATCAATGGTAAAGGGTGTTGCATTTGAGCGTTCTGGAGAGTGACAATATTCACACAAGTATTTTGCCCTTTTACGGACATTTAAGCGAACAAAATTGTTGATAACCACAATTAAGAAGCAAGTTTAGCGTTGATAAAACTGAAGATTTTTTCTAATTCCAATAACCCAGCTAATTCTGCTTGTTCATCTGGATTGAGTAAATTTTCTTTATTTTTTTCTAATAGTTCCTCTAAACGTATTTGTAATTCTTCAGTAAAAGAAAAAGGACGAAACTGATCGGAAAGATTAAGTTTTATTCCATTTGGTAGCCAAGATGAAGGCTGTTTCATTAATTCTTTCATGGGTATCTCCATTAATCGAGGATTTTGGTCATTAGGTTGACTGGGGTTAGATGCTGGAATATTCGGCAATTTACTGAGGAAGGTTCATTGGTTTTTGTCGGTGGGGGAATGATATTATTATGCACTTGGTCAGTGCCTTAAATAAGTTTTTTTGATTACAATTAAGGTTGATACTTGCGAATAAAAAGCGTTAGACGCGAGCAGCCCGATAACTACTAATGTCTACTAGCTACTATCCGGTTATCCTTTATCCACCACTAGCAAGACGGTTTACTAACGCTTATCAAGCACGGGAGCATCTGAAAGCTTCGTTGCAAGGATGCGTTCAATTACCAAATGTAAATGGTACGGCCAAGCAAGGTGTCAGTGAAAAGGAGTTTTTTCGCCATTTACTGTGTGCGTTTCTAGAGAATCTTATCTGTCAAGCGGTGGAATTTGAAATTCCTGGTTCGTCTCGACGTTACTCAGCTGATTTTATCCTTTACCATCAATCTTCTGGGTTAGCTCTCGATATTGAGATTGATGAACCTTATGCTGGAGATACAGGTAAACCTCACCACTGCATTGATGTTGATGACGATAAAATCCGTAACCGTTTTTTCTTAGAGCGCAATTGGGGTGTGGTGAGATTTGCAGAAGTTCAGGTGGTGCGTCATCCTTGGAGTTGTTGTAAGGCGATCGCTCAAATCATCGCTCGGTTGACTGGAGATGATAGTGTATTCATATTATTGCAAAAATTAGCTGATGTTCCTTTACAAAAACAGTGGACAAAGCGTGAGGCTAGGCTGATGGCTAAGAACAAGTATCGTCAGTCTTATTTACCAAAAATGGGAAAATAAAACTAGAGATAGTACCTTCAATACTCATCTTTAATAGTCATATAATCTTCCCAGAATAGGGCTACCGTGTACACACAAGTATTTTAGAGTTGTCCCACACCGTTTTAATCCTGTACAAAGATATGTGTAGTGCGATTCGTTGATTAGTGAATCACGGTGTAAGTCCGTACATAGCTAATCCAACCTGGCAGCAGATTACTGCCATAGAAGGTTGAACTCTCGGTTTGATGTAGGTGCAAGCCCTACCATTCAGACTCAGAATTGACTCCTTACCTGCCCACACCGAACAAGCTCGTTTCTTGTAGAGTGAAGCTGGGAACAGGGCGCAATTAGACAGCCGTTACGGGCTGACACTAGCGCTAATAGGGGGTTCCCATGATGAAACAGAGCCTAGAAAAGCAACTTAGTCTTTGGGCAGGGCGTAACAACCATCACCCCTGACCCCACTAGAGCTAATCCCCGCCGTAATTGCACGTATAACGGCAAGAGTCCAGGGAATCTAGTAGTTGAAGTGGCTACATCTAAAGG
Organism: Nostoc sp.; assembly: GCF_054880495.1. NCBI lineage: Bacteria > Bacillati > Cyanobacteriota > Cyanophyceae > Nostocales > Nostocaceae > Nostoc > Nostoc sp. The sequence goes on along the minus strand of NZ_JBTYKD010000104.1, from coordinate 618 downwards.
AACTATCAATCTCACCGAGGGAACGAATAAAAACTAATTGTGGGTCTTAAGGCAGTCGAACCTTGGGTAGCCCAGACGAGCGGAGGAATCCCCACAGTTAGGGTAGGACGCAACGTAATTGCTGCGAGGTGTTCAGAAAATACAACCCAGAGAAGAGAAAATGATTAGACACAGTTATCAAACTAGTGAATCTTGGAAAGCTCTACCGTGGAAGAAATTCCGCCGTAACCTTTTCCGCCTTCAAAGACGCGTATTTAAAGCTGTTCAAGTTGGCGATAAGCGGTCAGCACGGTCACTCCAAAAGCTTATTCTTAAATCAACCTCGGCTCGATTTCTTGCAATTAGACAAGTATCTCAGCTAAATGCTGGTAAAAAGACGGCTGGTATCGATGGTAAAAAATCCCTCACCTTTAGCGAACGCTTCCACCTGGAAGAATGGTTAAGAGTGAATAACGGAGATTGGAAACATCAAGGCTTACGGGAAATCCCCATCCCCAAAAAGGACGGGACTACCAGAATGCTTAAAATACCGACGGTGTATTCATATTGCACCTTGATTCAATGAAGTTTAGGGATATTCTCCTCTTTATGATTATTCTCCACTCAATGCGCTGCAAT